>NZ_LDVA01000264.1:0-6405 GCF_050768715.1 Burkholderia sp. ZZQ-2
CACGCCGCATTCGGGCAACAGCGCGCCGGGCAACCCGCTCGCACCGGTGTCGTCGCTGCTCCAGTCGCTGACGGGCGCACTGCCGAGGTAATCGGCCGGACACGCACGGCGGCGCGAGATCGGCCGCCGTGCGCAACGGGTCGCGCAACGCGGCATGACAGGGATGTCATGCCGCGTTGTCCTTTTTGGGGCGCGCTTTCTTTCGTCGCATGAACGGCCGTGGCCGGCGTTCGTCGGCCGACGCGGAATAATCGGCCTCCTTCGTCCGTTTACATACCGAATCCCGGCAGCACCGGCCGGCGGGATAATGGTCGCGACGAAGCCGATCGTCCCTGCCGGTGCCGCCGTGTCGCGATGCCGTGCCAAGGAGAAAGGACATGAAACGGATACTCGTTGCCGCCGCGCTGACGGCGGCTATCGTGCGGCCGGCCGCCGCGGAACCGCCCCGTGCCGGCGACGGCAAACTGGTCGACGAAGATCGCATGACGCTGTACGTGTTCGATCGCGACGCGCCCGGCAAGAGCGCGTGCGACAGCGCGTGCGCGGCCAACTGGCCGCCCGCGCTCGCCGACGCGTACGACAAGGCCGTGGGTGCGCTGAGCCTCGTCGCGCGCGACGACGGCCGCAAGCAATGGGCGTATCGCGGGCGCCCGCTGTATCGCTGGAAGCAGGATCGCAAGCCCGGCGACGCGGGCGGCGACGGGATCGGCGGCATGTGGCACGTTGCGCGCCCGTGACCGCGTGGCGGTGCGCGAGGCATCCTGATGAGCTATGAATCGGATCTGCTGGTGTGGCTGCCGCATCTCACGCGCTATGCGCGCGCGCTGACGGGCGACCGCGCCTGGGCGGACGATCTCGTGCAGGACACGCTCGAGCGTGCGCTGAACCGCCCGCCGCGCGATGGCGGCAACCTGCGCGCGTGGCTGCTGACGCTGCTGCGGCACCGCTTCATCGACCAGTTGCGCGCGCGGCACGAGATCGCGGTCGACGATGCGACGGCGCCGTGGCAAACGATGGCCGCGCCGGCCGGCGAGATCGGCGGGCTGGTGCTGCGCGACGTGCAGCGCGCGCTGTACCGGCTGCCGGTCGAGCAGCGCGAGGTGTTGCTGCTGGTCGCGCTCGAGGAGTTGAGTTATCGCGACGCCGCACAGGTGCTCGGTGTCCCGGTGGGAACGGTGATGTCGCGCCTCGCACGGGCGCGCGGGCAGATGCGCGCGATGCTGTTGGACGAGCCGTCGGCGCACGGCACGCCCGCGTTACGGGTGATCGGGAAGACATGATGGACGAACCGCGCAAACCTTCGAACGACGAGCGGGACGACGATGCGTCGGCGCAACTGCTGTCCGCGTTGCTGGACGGCGAGCTGTCCGGGCGCGAGCGAAACGAGATGCTCGAGCGGGTGCAGGCCGATCCGGAGGAGGCCGAACGATTCGCGCATTACCGGGCGCAGCGCGACGCACTGCAGGCGCTGTTTCCGCTGCCGGGTGCCGCGCCCGCGCTGTTCGTGCAGCGCCGCGCGCCGCGTCGGCGCGGGATCGCCCATGCGCTCGCGGGGCTCGCGGCCGGGCTGCTGATCGGCATCGCGCTGCACGCGGGCTGGGTCGCGCTCGACAGCGAACCGGCGTTCGCCGCGCGCGCGGATGTCGCGTACGCGACGTACGTGGCCGATCGCGAACATCCGGTCGAAGTCGGAGCAGGCGACCCGGAACGCCTCGCCGGGTGGCTGTCCGCGCGTCTCGGGCGGCCCGTGCGCGCGCCGTCGCTCGACGAATACGGCTACGCGCTGCTCGGCGGACGGCTGCTCCCGGGCGACGCGGGGCCGGCCGCGCAACTCATGTACCAGCGCGCGGACGGCGAGCGCGTGACGCTGTACATGACGGCCTACGACGCACGGCGTGTCGCGCCGCGGGCGATGTCGGCCGGCGACCGCTACACGTATTTCTGGTCGGATCGCGGGATGGGCTACGCGTTGTCCGGCCAGGGCGATGAACGGCGCCTGCGCGAACTCGCGATCGAAGCGTGCGGTGCGCTCGGCGGCCAGACCGACGCATGGAAGGGGTGATGCGCGCGGCGCCGGTACGGAGCACGAGATGAAGATGACGATGACGAAGGGGCTCGTGCTGATCCCGTTGCTGGCGGCACTCGCCGCGGGCACCGCGCTTGCCCGGGCGGAGGGCGACGTACCCGTGCGCGTGCCCGTCGACGCCGACGGCGTGCAGCGGGTCGCGATCGTCGGCGGCAGCTATTTCTTCCGACCGAACCACGTGATCGTGCGGGCGCACGTGCCGGTCGAGCTGACCGTGTCGGCCGAGCCCGGCCTGGTGCCGCACAGCTTCGAAATCGATGCGCCGCAGGCCGGCATCGCGGTGCACACGGCACTCGGCACGACGCCGAAGACGTTTCGCTTCACGCCGGCGCAGCCGGGCCGGTTCGCCTACTATTGCACGCATCGGCTGCTGTTTTTCAGCAGCCATCGCGAGCGCGGGATGGAAGGCGTCCTCGATGTCGAGGCGGCGCCGTGATCGCCGCGTTGCTGGCCGCGAGCCTGATAGGAGCGAGCATGACCGCCGATCCCGTGACCGTCGCGCAGGCGCATTTCGACCACGTCCGCTCGTACCGCGCGACGATCCGCTCGTCCGCGCGCAGCGGCGAACATACGGAATTCCGCTACGCGTACCTGAAACCGGGCTTCGTCCGGATGGATTTCGTATCGCCGCATCACGGCGCGGTGCTCGCGTACGATCCCGGCGACGGCAAGGTACGGCTGCGCCCGTTCGGCGCGCATGCGCCGCCCGCGCTGACGCTGTCGCCGTCCAATCCGCTCGTGCGCGACCGCAGCGGCCACCGGGTCGACCAGTCCGACGTCGGCGAACTGTTGCGCAACGTTCATGCGCTGCAGGAGGGCGGCTCGACGGTGACCGAAGGCGAGGAGGCCGTCGGCGGCCGGACCGCGCTGCGCGTGTCGGTCACGGGCGCACCCGCGCATGCGGTCGACGGCGTGCATCGCTACCGGCTCTGGCTGGATACGGAGGACGGCTTTCCGCTGAAGGTCGTCAGCTTCGCGGACGATGGCGACGTGCCGCTCGAAACCGTGACGCTCGACGACGTCGAGATCGACGTCGCGTTTCCCGAACGCTTCTTCGCGCCCTGAGCGGTGCGCTGACTCATGCCCCTGACGGGCATGCCGGAGGCTGCATGGCGGAATACCGGTTCTCGACGACCTGGCGCGTGGACGCGCCGCTCGCGGCGGTGTGGGATGCGATCTACCAGGTCGACCGCTGGCCCGACTGGTGGAAGGGCGCCGTACGCACCGTCGAGATCGAGCCGGGCGACGTGCGCGGCGTCGGCGCGCTGCACCGGTACACGTGGAAGGGCGCGCTGCCGTACCGGCTGACCTTCGACATGCGCGTGCGACGCGTCGAGCCGCGTCATGCGCTCGAAGGCCGCGCGAGCGGCGCGATCGAGGGCGACGGATGCTGGTCGTTCGCCGCCGACGGCGCACGCACGATCGTGCGCTACGACTGGCACATCCGCACGCACGTGCGCTGGATGAACCGGCTGGAGCCGCTGGGTCGGCCGCTGTTCCGATGGAATCACGACGTCGTGATGCGCGAAGGCGCGAAAGGGCTCGCGCGGCTGCTGGGCGCGGCCGTCGAGACGGACGGCCGGACTTTCCGGCCGTTGCGGGATGCGGGTTGCGCCGATGCCTGAATGCGCGTGAACGTGTGTAAAAGCGCCGAAAGCCGAAAGCCGAAAGCCGAAAGCCGAAAGCCGAAAGCCGAAAGCCGAAAGCCGAAAGCCGAAAGCCGAAAGCCGAAAGCCGAAAGCCGAACGCCAAACGCCAAACGCCGCGCCGCGCCAACCGCTCAGCGCGCGTACGCCATCACCGCGCCATCCACCACCAGGGCGACACGTTCGCCCACGGCCGGACACCGGTGTCCCGGCACGCGTGCGCGCACGAGCACGTCGGGATCGGCATCGAGGCGCACGACCACATCGGCATCCTGGCCCGCGAACCGCGCGGCTTCGACGCGCGCCGTATGGCCGCGCGCGGCATCGGCCTGCGTGACCGGCACGATGCCGATCTGCTCGGGGCGCAGCATCGCGTCGGCCGGCCCGTCGGGCAGCGGCGCGACGAGCGGCAGTTCGCCGAGCGCGCAGGCGATGCGCATGCTGCGCACGCGGCCGGCGAGCAGTACGGCCTGCCCGACGAACGACGCGACGTCGCGCGTGACCGGCTGCCGGTACAGCGTCTGCGGCGAGGCCGTTTGTACGAGGCGGCCGTGCCACATCACCGCCACTTCGTCGCCGAGCGTCATCGCCTCGGGCTGGTCGTGCGTGACGAGCACCGATGTCGCGCCCGCCGCGGCGAGCGCATCCGCGACCGCGCTGCGCGTTTCATGGCGCAGCGACGTGTCGAGCGCGGAGAACGGTTCGTCGAGGATCACGAGCGACGGCTCCGGCGCGAGCGCGCGGGCGAGCGCGACGCGCTGCTGCTGGCCGCCCGACAGTTGCTGCGGCGCGCGGCTCGCATACGATGCGGGCAGCCCGACCATCTCGAGCAGTTCGTCGACGCGATGATGGCGCCGCCGCGCCGCGCGCGGCAGCCCGAACGCGATGTTGTCGGCCACCGACAGATGCGGAAACAGCGCGCCTTCCTGCGGCACGTAGCCGATCCGGCGTGCCTCGGGCGGCAGGTGCAGGTCGGGTGCGGCCACGCGGCGCCCGTCGATTTCGACGGTGCCGCGCTCGGCGCGCTCGAAGCCGCACAGCACGCGCAGCAGGGTCGTCTTGCCGCTGCCGGACGGGCCGAGCAGCGCGAGGCGCGAACCGCGCCGCACCGTGAGGTCGATGTCGTGCAGGACGGTATGCGATCCGAACGATTTGGACAGGCCGTGGATGCGTAGTTCGCTCATGGGCGGTTCCGGGGAAAAAGGGCGGCGCTCAGTTGCGCACCGACGCGCGGCCGAGCAGCAGGAACAGCAGTCCCGATGCGCCGAGCGACAGCGCGACGAGCAGCGCCGCATAGGGCGCCGCGGCGGCGAACGCGAGCGTCGCCGTATCGCTCCACACCTGCGTCGCGAGCGTGCGGGTGCCGATGGGCGACAGCAGCAGCGTCGCGTTGAGTTCCGTCACGACCGAGATGAACACCATCGTCGCGGCCGCGCCGAGGCCCGGTGCCGCGAGCGGCAGCACCACGCGCGTGAGCGTCGCGCGCCAGCCGAGGCCGAGCGAGCGCGCGGTTTCCTCGAGCCGGACCTGCACGTGCGACAGCGCGGCGCGCACGCTGACGACCGCGAGCGGCAGGAACAGGATCGCGTACGCGGCGACGAGCGCCGGTGCGCTCTGGTAGAGCGGCTGCAGCAGCCGCACCGTGATCGACACGATCGCCAGCGCGACGACGATGCCCGGCACGCCCTGCACGGTCATCGCCGTGCGCTCGAGGACGGTGGCGACGCGGCCCGGATAACGGACCAGCAGGAACGCGAGCGGCAGCGCGAGCAGCGTCGTGACGGCCGCCGCTGTCAGGCCGTAGCCGGACGACGCGAGCGTGGCCTGCCACAGCAGCTCGGGCGACACGTCGGCCGGCGTGACGGCGGCTGCGCCCTGTTGCGTGAGCCAGTAGCCGATCGTCGCGAGCGGTACGCCGAGCGTCGCGGCGGCGAGCGCGGCGAACGCGACGGTGACGGGGCCGCGCAGGTTGCCGAGCGGATAACGCATCGCGACGCGGCGTGCGGCGCGGTGCGTATGACCGTAGCGCGCATGGCCGCGTGCGCGCGCCTCGATCGCGAGGCACAGCAGGCACAGCGCGATCAGCACGCAGCCGAGCAGCGACGCGCCGCCGCCGTCGAACGCGGTGCGGTATTCCGCATAGATCTCGGTCGTGAACGTGCGAAAGCGCAGCAACTGGAATGCGCCGAACTCGGACAGCACGCCGAGCGCGACGAGCAGCATCCCGCCGCACAGCGCGGGGCGCAGCTGCGGCAGCACGACGCGGAAGAACGTATGCCACGGCGAGCAGCCGAGCGTGCGCGCGCTTTCCTCCAGCGCGGGGTCGAGTTCGCGCAGCGCGGCGGCCACCGGCAGGTAGACGAGCGGGAAGTACGCGGAGGTCAGCACGATCAGCGCGCCGAGGAAATCCTGCAGGTCGAGGCTCAGCGACACCCACGCGTAGCTCGTGATGAACGGCGGCACCGCGAGCGGCGCGGCCGCCAGCGCGGTCCACAGCGGCCGGGCCGGCAGGTCGGTGCGCTCGATGAACCACGCGAGCGCCGTGCCGAGCAGCATGCACGCGAGGGTCGCGGCGAGCGTGATCGACAGCGTGTTGACGAGCAACTCGCCGACGAGCGGGCGCCACAGCAGCTCGATCGCATCATCGATGCCGAAGGTGGCCGCGCGGTACAG
>NZ_LDVA01000265.1:0-66777 GCF_050768715.1 Burkholderia sp. ZZQ-2
CGCAAACCTCTTGTCGACCCGCGGCGCCTCCGCGAGGAAATTGCCCAGTCCGCCGCCCGCCTGATCGCGGAGGACGGCCTCGACTATGCCGGCGCAAAACGCAAGGCCGCGCGCCAGTTGCTGGGCGACTCGCGCGTTGCAGGCGAATGGCTGCCGGATAACGACCAGATCGAGGAAGAACTGCGCGAGTACCTCGCGCTGTTCCAGAGCGACACGCAGCCGGACGAACTGCGCCGCCTGCGCGAAGTCGCGCTCGACTGGATGCGCCGGCTCGCCGAGTTCCATCCTTATGTGACGGGTGCCGTGCTGAACGGCACCGCGAACGCGCATTCGGATATCCATTTGCAGGCATTCACCGACAACCCGAAGGACGTCGCGATCTACCTGCTGAACCAGAACGTCCAGTACGACGTGTCCGAGACGCGGCATTTCGCGGGCCGCGCCGACGTCGAGACGCTCAGTTTCCTGTGGCGCCCGCGGCGCGACGTGGATGCGATCGGCATCCATCTCGCGCTCTATGCGAGCGACGACCTGCGCGGCGCGGTCAAGGCCGACGCGCGCGGCCGGGTCGCCCGTGCGGATGCCGCCGCGCTGCGCGCGCTCGTCGAAGCAGGCAAGGCCCCTTCCGAACCGGAATGATTCAACGATGATGATGAAACGCATGTTGGCGCTCGCGGTCGTCGCGGCCGCCGCCGTTGCCGGCGGGCTCGCCGCCGGCCATTGGTTCCGCGGCACCGCCGATGACGGGGTCGCCGTCGCCGCGCCCGCCGCACAGGGCAGCCCGGTCGAACAGTTGTGGGCGGCCTCCCTGACGGGTGTCGACGGCAAGCCGGCCACGCTGTCCGCCTTCAAGGGCCAGAAGGTCGTCGTCAATTTCTGGGCGTCATGGTGCGGCCCGTGCGTCGAGGAGATGCCGGAGCTCGTCGCGCTGTCGCACCAATACAAACAGAAGGGCATCCGTTTCATCGGGATCGGCGTCGATTCCGAACAGAACGTGAAGAACTTTCTGCAGAAGGTGAAGGTCGACTATCCCGTCTTCGTCAGCGGTTACGCGGGCGCCGATCTGGCCCGCAATTTCGGGAATACCGCCGGCGCGTTGCCGTTTACTGTCGTCATCGACCAAACCGGCAAGATTCGCGAGACAAAATTGGGACAAATCCAGCCGGCCGAGCTGAAAAAGACGCTCGACGCGCTGTAACCTGTCCGAACGGCAGCCCGGACGTTGTCGGCGATTTGCCCGTCGATCGCCGCAATTTCGCGTGAATTCGCCGATACTTTGCATGCGCGCCGGTAATTCTTGCAGGTCCCGCGCGCTCGGCCGTTCGGCAAAACTAGACAAATTTCTCTAAATAGCGCTAAAGTTCGCGCAATTCCGCAGAAATAGAAGCGACCATGACACGATTGCTGGTGCTGCACGGCCCCAACCTGAACCTTCTCGGCACCCGGGAACCGGAGGTGTACGGCCGCGTCACGCTCGCACAGATCGATCAGGCGCTTGCCGCGCGCGCCCGGGAAGCCGGCGCCGAACTGTCGTCGTTCCAGAGCAACCATGAAGGCGCGCTGGTCGACCGCATCCAGGCCGCGCGGGAGGAACAGACCGATTTCATCCTGATCAATCCGGCCGCGTATACGCACACGAGCGTCGCGATCCGGGACGCGATCGCCGGCGTTGGCATCCCGTTCGTCGAGGTTCACCTGTCGAACGTGCATCGCCGCGAAGCGTTCAGGCACCACTCCTACTTTTCCGACCAGGCCGAAGGCGTGATCTGCGGGCTCGGCTGGAAAGGTTATCTGTACGCGCTCGAGTACGCGCTGGACAAGCTGCAAGGCACGTCGCGCGGCTGAATTCGCGATCTAGATTCAGCGCCGGCCCTTAACCGGCGCTTTCACGTATTGAAAGGGGAATTCCCGATGGATCTTCGTAAGCTGAAAACTCTGATCGACCTCGTTTCCGAATCCGGCATCTCCGAGCTGGAAGTGACGGAAGGCGAAGGCAAGGTGCGCATCGTCAAGAACGCGCCGCCGGTCTACGTGCAGCCGACGGCTGGGTATGCCCCGCAAGTCAGCGCGCCCGCTCCGTCGGTCGCGCTGCCGACCGAAGGCGCTGCCGCGCCGGCCGCTGGCGGCGCTGCCGCACCGGCTGCCCCGCAGGGCCACGTCGTGACGTCGCCGATGGTCGGCACGTTCTATCGCGCGCCGTCGCCGGGCGCAGACCCGTTCGTCCAGGTGGGCGACACGGTCAAGGAAGGCCAGACGATCTGCATCATCGAAGCGATGAAGCTGCTCAACGAGATCGAGTCGGACAAGGCCGGCGTGATCAAGGAAATCCTCGTCGAGAACGGCCAGGCCGTCGAATACGGCCAGCCGCTTTTCGTGATCGGCTAAGTCCGCCGCGCGGCCTGCGGGCCGCGCTCCGCCGATGCTCGCCAGGCGCCGTTCGCGCGCCCCTCGAAGAGACGAATACTCGCTATGTTTGAAAAAATCCTCATTGCCAACCGCGGTGAAATCGCGCTGCGCATCCAGCGTGCGTGCCGCGAGCTCGGCGTCAAGACGGTGGTCGTCTACTCGGAAGCCGACAAGGAAGCCAAGTACGTGCGCCTCGCGGACGAAGCCGTCTGTATCGGCCCGGCCCCGTCGAACCTGAGCTACCTGAACATGCCGGCGCTGATCAGCGCCGCGGAAGTCACCGACGCCGAAGCGATCCACCCCGGCTACGGCTTCCTGTCGGAGAACGCCGATTTCGCGGAACGCGTCGAGCAGTCGGGCTTCACGTTCATCGGCCCGCGCCCGGAAACGATCCGCATGATGGGTGACAAGGTCACCGCGAAGCAGACGATGATCAAGACCGGCGTGCCGTGCGTGCCGGGCTCGGAAGGCGCGTTGCCGGACGATCCGAAGGAGATCGTCAAGATTGCGCGTGCGATCGGCTATCCGGTCATCATCAAGGCGGCGGGCGGCGGTGGCGGGCGCGGGATGCGCGTCGTGCACACCGAGGCCGCGCTCGTCAACGCGGTCAACATGACCCGCGAGGAAGCCGGCCGTGCGTTCGGCAACCCGCAGGTGTACATGGAGAAATTCCTCGAGAACCCGCGCCACATCGAAATCCAGGTGCTGTCCGACGCGTACAAGAACGCGATCTGGCTCGGCGAACGCGATTGCTCGATGCAGCGCCGCCACCAGAAGGTGATCGAGGAAGCGCCGGCGCCCGGCATTCCGCGCCGCCTGATCGACCGCATCGGCGACCGCTGCGCGGACGCCTGCAAGAAGATGGGCTATCTCGGCGCGGGCACGTTCGAATTCCTGTACGAAAACGGCGAGTTCTACTTCATCGAGATGAACACGCGCGTGCAGGTCGAGCATCCGGTTTCGGAGCTGATCACGGGCGTCGACATCGTGCAGGAACAGATCCGCATCGCGGCCGGCGAGAAGCTCACGCTGCGCCAGCGCGACATCCAGTTCCGCGGACATGCGATCGAATGCCGGATCAACGCCGAAGATCCGTTCAAGTTCACGCCGTCGCCGGGCCGGATCACGTCGTGGCATACGCCGGGCGGCCCCGGCGTGCGCGTCGATTCGCACGCCTACAATGGCTATTTCGTGCCGCCGAACTATGATTCGATGATCGGCAAGCTGATCACCTACGGCGCGACGCGCGAGCAGGCGATCAGCCGGATGCGCATCGCGCTGTCCGAAATGGTCGTCGAAGGCATCCAGACCAACATCCCGCTGCACCGCGAGCTGATGATCGATTCGAAGTTCGTCGAAGGCGGCACCAGCATCCACTACCTCGAAAACCGGCTCGCCCAGAAGCAGCAGGTCGCACCGGAAGAAGCGTAAGCATGAGCTATCGCGAACTCGTCGTCGAACTGGCCCGTGAGCACGCGGAGGCACTGTCCGACGCGCTGCTCGAACTCGGCGCGCTGTCGGTGTCCGTGGAAGACGCCGACGCCGACACGCCCGACGAACAGCCGCTCTTCGGCGAGCCGGGCCTCGTGCCCGACCGCACCGCGTGGCAGCACTCGCGCGTGGTCGCGCTGCTCGCGGCCGAGCATGAGCCGGCCGTGCTGCTCGCCGCAGCTGCCAACGAGATCGGCATCGCTGAAACGCCGACGTTCGTCGTCCGCGAAGTCGAGGAACAGGACTGGGTGCGACTCACGCAATCGCAGTTCGAGCCGATCCCGATCGGCGAGCGGATCTGGGTCGTGCCGTCGTGGCACGATGCGCCCGATCCCGATGCGCTCGTCCTCGAACTCGATCCGGGCCTCGCGTTCGGCACCGGCAGCCATCCGACCACGCGTCTGTGCATGGAATGGCTCGAGCAGTCGGTGAAACCCGGCCAATCGGTGCTCGACTACGGTTGCGGCTCTGGCATTCTCGCGATCCTCGCGAAGAAATGCGGGGCGAACCCCGTCATCGGCATCGACATCGATCCGCAGGCCGTCGAATCGGCACGGCAGAACAGCGAACGCAACCGTGCGGAAGTCACGTACGGGCTGCCCGATGCGTGCCCGGACGGCGAATTCGACATCGTCGTCGCGAACATCCTGTCGAATCCGCTGAAGCTGATGGCTTCGATGCTCGCATCGAAGGTCAAGCCGGGCGGGCGCATCGCGCTGTCGGGCGTGCTCGCGCGCCAGGCGGACGAAGTCGCGGCCGTCTACGCGCGCTACGTCGACATCTCGGTCTGGCGTGAACACGAAGGTTGGGTATGCCTCGCCGGAACCCGGCGCGAAAGCCATTAGAATAGCGCTGTCCTTCACTCTGGCCAGCAGGCCGCCCGGCTCGACATGCTTCTTGCGACGCGCTGCCCTCATTGCGAAACCGTCTTCCGGCTGCAGCAGGAACAGCTCTCGCTGCATCAAGGGCTCGTGCGCTGCGGGCATTGCCACGAAGTCTTCAACGCATCCGAGTCGCTCGTTCCCGAGCACGCGCAGCAGCCTGAGCCGGCCCTGACCGAACCGGCTGCCGCGCCGGACGAAGGCAACGCGCACCATCCGGCCCCGCCGGCCCGGCTGTTCACTACCGATGCGCCGGCCGGGGCATCTTCCGACACCGATTACAAGCCGGAAGGCTGGGACATGTGGGCGCCGTGGCTCGACGCCGGCGTCGACCCGTCGCTGCAACACAACGTGCAGACCGTGCGCACCGAGCCGCTGATTCCGCTCGCCCTTCCGTCCACCGACGCCGGCGTCGTTCACTTGTCGGGTGCGCCCGCGCCGTTCGCCCCCTCCCCGGCCGAGCTGGGCACTTTCGCTGCCGTCGCGCAACCAGCCGAATCGCTGCAGACGCAAACGCCGCGGGATACCGAACCATCGGCCGCGCCCGTCGAGCGCGACCCGCGTGAGCCACGCTTCGTCGCACACCGTCCGTCGGACGCAGATACCGCTCACGATGCCGCCGAACCCGTTGGCACCGCACACTTTGCCGTGCCGGACGACGAACGCGCGCCGCGCGAACCGCGTTTTGCATTTGCACCGGCACCGGCCATCGCAACAG
Organism: Burkholderia sp. ZZQ-2; assembly: GCF_050768715.1. Classification (NCBI taxonomy): domain Bacteria; kingdom Pseudomonadati; phylum Pseudomonadota; class Betaproteobacteria; order Burkholderiales; family Burkholderiaceae; genus Burkholderia; species Burkholderia sp. ZZQ-2. The sequence continues at coordinate 5,497 of NZ_LDVA01000265.1, forward strand.
CCGGATCCGAACCCGACACCGGTACCGGCGCAAAGGCACCGCACGACGAGAAACCAGCCGCGGCCGCCAGCGCGCCGGCCGCACCGTTCCCCGCTGCACTGACCGACGACGATCGTCCTCACTTCGCCGTCACGCGCGAGACGCGCGCCCCGCAGCGGCGCGGAATGCTCGGCGGCTTTTTCGGCGGCCTCGTCGCCGCCGTGCTGGCCGTGCTGCTCGTCGCACAACTCGCGTGGTGGCAACGCGAAACGCTGATGATCCACTGGCCGGTCACGCAGGGCTGGTTCCGGCAGGCCTGCGCGCCGCTCGGCTGCACGGTCGCGCCGCCGCGCGCGATCGACGGCCTGCGGCTCGACGCGACCGACCTGCGCCAGCTCGACGGCCCGCGCGAGCTCGAGCTGAAGGTACCGCTGACGAACCGCTACCGCGTCGCGCTCGCCTACCCGTCGCTCGAACTGACGCTGCTGGACGACACCAACCACGTGACCGTGCGCCGCGTACTCGCGCCGCGCGACTACGTGCGCCCGGGCACGCCGATCGACGCCGGGTTGCCGCCCGGCACGACGCAGACGATGGTCGTCCGCCTCGAAACGAACGGCACGCCCGCCTCGAATTTCCGCGTCCAGATCTTCTATCCGTGACGCACCGCGGCGCGCGCATGCGCGCCCGTCTCAACCCGCGCGCCCGAGCGGCGCGCTCATTCGGAGCACGAACATGAGCAAAGTTACGCTGGGTGGCAACCCGATCGATCTCGCCGGCACGTTCCCGGCCGTCGGCGCGCAAGGCGCCGATTTCAAGCTGGTCGGCAAGGATCTCGCCGACCTGTCGCTCGCCAGCTTCGCCGGCAAGCGCAAGGTGCTGAACATCGTACCGAGCCTCGACACGCCGACCTGCGCGACGTCGACCCGCAAGTTCAACGAAGCCGCATCGTCGCTCGACAACACGGTTGTCGTCGTCGTGTCGGCCGACCTGCCGTTTGCCGCGACGCGCTTCTGCACGACCGAAGGCCTCGAGAACGTCGTGACGGCTTCGACGTTCCGCACCGGCCGCGCATTCGCGAACGCGTACGGCGTCGACGTGACGAGCGGCCCGCTGAACGGCCTGACCGCCCGTGCGGTCGTCGTGCTCGACGCGCAGGACAAGGTGATCCACGCGGAACTCGTCAGCGAAATCAAGGACGAGCCGAACTACGATGCAGCGCTCGCCGCACTGAAGTAAGCTTTCTTCCGCTTTCCCCTGCCGCGCCGCGCCTTTCGCGCGGCGTTGTCGCGCAGGGTCCCTCATTTCTACAGGAACGCACACCTTGGCTACGTTGATTTGCGGCTCGATCGCCTACGACTCCATCATGACCTTCGAAGGGCGGTTCCGCGAGCACATCCTGCCCGACCAGGTGCACCTCATCAACCTGAGCTTCCTGGTGCCGACGATGCGCCGCGAATTCGGCGGCTGCGCGGGCAACATCGCGTACGCGCTGCACCTGCTCGGCGGCGATGCACGCATGATGGGAACGGTGGGCGCGCTCGACGCGCAGCCGTATCTCGACCGGCTCGACCAGCTCGGCCTGCGCCGCGACCACGTTCGCGTGCTGCCCGATACCTATACGGCGCAGGCGATGATCACGACCGATCTCGACAACAACCAGATCGCGGCGTTCCACCCGGGCGCGATGATGCAGTCGCACCTGAACCACGCGGGCGACGCGCCGGACATCAAGCTCGCGATCGTCGGCCCTGACGGCTTCGACGGGATGGTGCAGCACGTGGAAGAGCTCGCCAAGGCCGGTGTGCCGTTCGTGTTCGATCCGGGCCAGGGCCTGCCGCTGTTCGACGGTGCGACGCTGCGCCGCAGCATTGAACTTGCGACCTACGTAGCGGTCAACGACTACGAGGCCAAGCTGGTGAGCGACAAGACGGGATGGTCCGAAGATGAAATCGCCAGCCGGGTCGACGCCCTCGTCATTACGCGTGGCGAGCACGGCGCGACCATCCGCCACAAGCAGGGTGCGGAGCAGATACCGGTCGTACCGGCCGAGCACGTCGCCGATCCGACCGGCTGCGGCGACGCCTTCCGGGGCGGCCTGCTGTACGGCATCGAGCATGGCCTCGACTGGGCAACCACGGGCCGCCTCGCGAGCCTGATGGGCTCGATCAAGATCGCCCACCAGGGGCCCCAGACTTACGTACTGACGCGCGCCGAGATCGACGCGCGCTTCGAGACTGCATTCGGTTACAGTCTCAAATGAATATTGTGGGAGAGCAAAGATGTTGACGAAAAAGACCCTCACGCTCGCGGCCATGCTGACGGCCTCGCTGACGCTCACCGGTTGCTTCACCGCGCCGGGCTCGGCGGATGTCTATAGCGTCGGCCAGGCGCAACGCGAACAGACGGTTCGCATGGGCACGGTCGAAAGCGTCCGTGCAGTGCGCATCCAGTCCGACGGCGGCGGTAGTGCGATCGGCACGCTCGGCGGCGGCGCACTCGGTGCGGTGGCAGGCAGCGCGATCGGCGGCGGCAAGGGATCGATCCTGACCGCGATCGCGGGCGGTCTCGTCGGTGCGGTCGCGGGCAACGCGGTCGGCGAAAACCTCAGCACGGCGAACGGTGTCGAAATCACCGTGCGCCTCGACAACGGCGATCTGCGCTCGATCACGCAGGCAGCAAGCGGCGAAGCGTTCCGCGCCGGCGAACGGGTGCGACTGCTGTCGAGCGGCGGCGTCACGCGCGTCACGCACTAACAGGTACCTCAGCTCGCGGCGCAAGCCGCGGTCGAACGCATGTGCGAAGCTGCACATGCGTTTTTTTTCGTCCGTACTCGCCGCGGCCCGCATACGGGCAGCCGGCACACAGGCTCCCAGGCACATCGACAACACGGACGAAAAAAATCCCGCCACCTGAGCCAGATGGCGGGACTGATTGAGTAGCGCTACTCAACCCACGGACACCATGTGAGTGTCCGGGTGGTACGGGTCAGCCTCGATTACGGACGGCTGCCGGTCGGGAACGGCCATGCCGCTGCCGGGTTGAGCGCGGTCTTCACGCCCGATGCCGGCGCAACCGATGCGGTCGACGCGGTCGTTGCCGGCGCAGCCTTCTTCACGACGGCCTTCTTCGGAGCTGCAGCCTTCTTGGCCGGTGCAGCAGCCTTCTTCGCCGGAGCAGCGGCCTTCTTCGCAGGAGCAGCGGCAGCCTTCTTCGCAGCAGGCGCAGCCTTCTTCGCGGCAGCCTTCTTCGCAGGCGCGGCCTTCTTGGCAGCAGCCTTCTTAGCAGGCGCGGCCTTCTTCGCAGCAGCCTTCTTCGCCGGTGCGGCCTTCTTCGCAGCAGCCTTCTTCGCCGGTGCGGCCTTCTTCGCAGCAACCTTCTTCACTGCGACTTTCTTGGCTGCAACCTTCTTCGCTGCGGCCTTCTTCGCCGGTGCTGCCTTCTTCGCAGCAACCTTCTTCACCGCGACCTTCTTGGCTGCAACCTTCTTCGCTGCGGCCTTCTTCGCCGGTGCTGCCTTCTTCGCGGCAACCTTCTTCACCGCGACCTTCTTCGCAGCAACCTTCTTCACTGCAGCAGCCTTCTTCGCCGGAGCAGCAGCCTTCTTCGCAACGGTCTTCTTGGCAGCAACTTTCTTAGCAGCCGGTTTCTTCTTGGCGGTAGCCATGTTGTTCTCCTTCAGGTTCAGATGAGAGTCAGTTCAAACTACACCCTTCGTCAAAACCCGCTTCCCGCGGACGCTGTTCAGGACGTGCGCTTCGAAGCGGGCTATTCATCGGCGTACGCGGATACCACGCGCTTACGCTAATGAATACGGTATGGCGCGCGTGACCACCCGGCCTCGCGCGCCAAATCAAGTCGGTAGCCGGCGCACCTCGCGCCGCTACCCCTAATCGCTTGATCAAGCGGACCGCCACACGGCCGTCCGCTTTTTCCGGAGGGAAGTTTGCCCATCCCACTGAAGGGTTCGCAAAGTGCCTGTCGTGTCGTTGGGCCGTTAAGGCACCGGGCATGCTTTGCATCAGGCGTTCTTGCTCCTAAACCTTGGGCCGGGGCCGAGAGGCCACCGGCTGCTCACATCATGTGACGGGTTCGCTGCTGCGGGTTATTCCCAGGACAGCGCACCGCCCGTCTGATACTCGATCACACGCGTCTCGAAGAAGTTGCGTTCCTTCTTCAGGTCGATCATCTCGCTCATCCACGGGAACGGGTTTTCCTCGTTCGGGTACAGCGGATCGAGGCCGATCTGCTGGCAACGGCGGTTGCTGATGAAGCGCAGGTAGCTCTTGAACATCGACGCGTTCAAACCCAGCACGCCGCGCGGCATCGTGTCTTCGGCGTAGCGGTATTCGAGTTCGACAGCCTGCTTGAACAGCTCGCGAATCTCGGCGCGGAATTCCGCGGTCCAGAGATGCGGGTTCTCGAGCTTGATCTGGTTGATCAGGTCGATGCCGAAATTGCAGTGCATCGACTCGTCGCGCAGGATGTACTGATATTGCTCTGCAGCACCCGTCATCTTGTTCTGGCGGCCGAGCGCGAGGATCTGCGTGAACCCGACATAGAAGAACAGGCCTTCCATGATGCAGGCGAACACGATCAGCGACTTCAGCAGCTTCTGGTCCGCTTCGAGCGTGCCGGTCTTGAAGGCCGGATCCGTCAGCGTGTGGATGAACGGGATCAGGAATTCGTCCTTCGCGCGGATCGACGTGACCTCGTGGTACGCGTTGAAGATCTCGCCTTCGTCGAGACCGAGCGATTCGACAATGTATTGGTACGCGTGCGTGTGGATCGCTTCCTCGAACGCCTGGCGCAGCAGGAACTGCCGGCACTCGGGCGCCGTGATGTGGCGGTACGTGCCGAGCACGATGTTGTTCGCCGCGAGCGAATCGGCCGTCACGAAGAAGCCGAGGTTGCGCTTCACGATGCGGCGCTCGTCCTCGGTCAGACCGTTCGGGTCCTTCCACAGTGCGATGTCGCGGGACATGTTGATTTCCTGCGGCATCCAGTGGTTCGCGCAACCGGCCAGATACTTTTCCCACGCCCACTTGTACTTGAACGGCACCAGCTGATTCACGTCAGTCTGGCCGTTGATGATGCGCTTGTCGGCGACATTGACCCGCGCTTCCGAACCGCCGGCGGGAACAGCCGATGCTTGCGGCGGCACCGCAAGATCGCCTTCGAAAATGTCACGGACCTGATGGGCGGCAGGCGTTGCAGCCTGCATTCCGACAGCCATCCCGGCGGAGGTGCGCATTGCGTTTTGCTGCGCTCCGCTCGCGGGGGTTACGGCAGTCTTCTCGTCATCCCAGTTGAGCATAAATTCTCACCATCAATTTAGAACGGTTTGTACCATCTTTTCCTGAGCGATAAAAGGGTTCGCTCACGAAAAATCCTTTTTTCGATTCGCGTTGCGACCTCGATACAACACTTTGAGCAACGCATCGTCATTCATGCAGCGCGCGATGTGAGTCGCGCGTGTATCGCGAGGTGCGCTCGACGCATCGAACGCTGATCGAAACACGACGTCGTCGGGGATGTTTCGATCGCTTGTCACTGCCTGCAACGCAGGTGCCGCGTTACAGATTCCTTATCATTTTTTTAGTTGAGAGCGGCGCACACTTCAACCTCGATCGGTCGTCGTGTGCGCCGCCCTTGCCTGCTTCTCAGGTCAGGCGCACTGCGTTACTGGCACGCTTCGCATTCGTCGAAGCCAGGATCGCCCGGACGCATCGTGCACACCGGACCATCCGCCTCGACCGGCGCGAGCGCCGGCGCTGCGTTGACCGCGCCCGACGACGCATCGCCGCCCGCCGCACCAAAGCCGCCCGCTGCGCCTTGCGCGCCGCCGCTGCTCGAGCCGCCGCTCGTCGGCACTGCGTTCAGTGCGCCGTGCGCGACCGTCGATTTCTCGACGTGCGTCGCCGCCATCGTGCGGAGGTAGTAGGTCGTCTTCAGGCCGCGCAACCATGCGAGCTTGTAGACCTCGTCGAGCTTCTTGCCCGACGCGCCGCCCATGTAGATGTTCAGCGACTGCGCCTGGTCGATCCACTTCTGGCGACGCGATGCCGCTTCGACCAGCCACGTCGGGTCGACTTCGAACGCGGTCGCGTAGATCGCGCGCAGGTCGGCCGGGATGCGGTCGATGCGCGACAGCATGCCGTCGAAGTACTTCAGGTCGGCGACCATCACTTCGTCCCACAGGCCGCGTTCCTTCAGGTCGCGGACGAGGTACTCGTTGACCACCGTGAATTCGCCCGACAGGTTCGACTTCACGTACAGGTTCTGGAAGGTCGGCTCGATACAGGCCGACACGCCGATGATGTTCGAGATCGTCGCCGTCGGCGCGATCGCGACGCAGTTCGAGTTGCGCATGCCGTGTGCGGCGATCCGCGAACGCAGCGACGTCCAGTCGAGCGACTCCGACGTGTCGACCTCGACGTAGCCGCCGCGCGCTTCCGTCAGCAGCTTCAGCGTGTCCTGCGGGAGGATGCCGCGATCCCACAGCGAGCCGCGGTAGCTCGAGTAGCGGCCGCGCTCTTCGGCCAGCTCGGTCGACGCGTAGTACGCGTAGTAGCAGACCGCTTCCATCGAACGATCGGCGAACTCGACCGCCGCTTCCGACGCGTACGGCGTGCGCAGCAGGTGCAGGCAGTCCTGGAAGCCCATGATGCCCATGCCGACCGGACGGTGCTTCAGGTTCGAGTTACGCGCCTTCGGCACCGCGTAGTAGTTGATGTCGATCACGTTGTCGAGCATGCGCATCGCGACGCTGATCGTGCGCTTCAGCTTCTCGTGGTCGAGCGCATAGCTGCCGTCGGCCTGCTTCACCAGGTGGGCGACAAGGTTCACCGAGCCGAGGTTGCACACCGCGATTTCGGTGTCGCTCGTGTTCAGCGTGATTTCCGTGCACAGGTTCGACGAGTGGACGACGCCGACGTGCTGCTGCGGCGAGCGCACGTTGCACGGATCCTTGAACGTGATCCACGGGTGGCCCGTCTCGAACAGCATGCCGAGCATCTTGCGCCAGAGTTGCTGCGCCGGGATCTTCTTGAACAGCTTGATCTCGCCGCGCGCGACCTTCTCTTCGTAAGCCGTGTAAGCCTTCTCGAAATCGGCGCCGAACTTGTCGTGCAGGTCCGGGCAGGTCGACGGCGAGAACAGCGTCCAGTCGGCGCCTTCCATCACGCGCTTCATGAACAGGTCGGGAATCCAGTTCGCCGTGTTCATGTCGTGCGTACGGCGGCGGTCGTCGCCGGTGTTCTTGCGCAGCTCGAGGAATTCCTCGATGTCGAGGTGCCACGATTCGAGGTACGCGCAGACCGCGCCCTTGCGCTTGCCGCCCTGGTTCACCGCGACGGCCGTGTCGTTCACGACCTTCAGGAACGGGACCACGCCTTGCGACTTGCCGTTCGTGCCCTTGATATGCGAGCCGAGCGCACGCACGCGCGTCCAATCGTTGCCGAGGCCGCCGGCGAACTTCGACAGCAGTGCGTTTTCCTTCAGCGCTTCATAGATGCCGTCGAGATCGTCCGCGACCGTCGTCAGGTAGCACGACGACAGCTGCGAGCGGTGCGTACCCGAGTTGAACAGCGTCGGCGTCGAGCTCATGAAGTCGAAGCTCGACAGCACGTTGTAGAACTCGATCGCGCGCGTCTCGCGGTCGATCTCGTTCAGCGACAGGCCCATCGCGACGCGCATGAAGAATGCCTGCGGCATTTCGATGCGGGTGCCGTCGACGTGCAGGAAGTAGCGGTCGTACAGCGTCTGCAGGCCGAGGTAGCCGAACTGCAGGTCGCGGTTCGCGTCGAGCGCTTCGCCGAGGCGCTTCAGGTCGAACTGCAGCAGCTTGTCGTCGAGCAGGCCTGCGTCGACGCCGCGCTTCAGGAACTGCGGGAAGTATTCCGCGTAACGGGCCGGCATCTCGGCCTGGACGACTTCCTCGCCGAGGATCTCGCGACGGATCGTGTGCAGCAGGATGCGGGCCGTGACCTGGCTGTATGCCGGGTCCTTCTCGATCATCGTGCGCGCTGCGAGGATCGCCGAGTCGTAGACCTGGCTCATCGGCACGCCGTCGTACAGGTTCTTCACCGTTTCGGCGACGATCGGGTCAGGGTTAACCGCAGCGCCGAGGCCGTCGCATGCCGACACGATCAGCGCGCGCAGCGCGTTCAGGTCGAGCGGACGCGTGACGCCGTTGTCGACGACGTTGATGCCGGCGCTCGACTCGCCGCCCGCTGCCGCCGCTTCCTCGCCCGCATGCTGGCGCTCGAGGTGACGCTTCTCGCGATACAGCACGTACGCACGCGCGACGTTGTGCTCGCCACCGCGCATCAGCGCGAGTTCGACCTGGTCCTGGATGTCTTCGATATGGAACGTACCGCCGTTCGGGCGGCTGCGCACGAGCGCGCGCACGACGTTGTGCGTCAGCTGTTCGACCTGCTCGCGCACGCGCGCCGATGCCGCGCCCTGCCCGCCGTTGACGGCCAGGAAAGCCTTGGTCACCGCGATCGCGATCTTCGAAGGTTCGAACGATACGACGCTGCCGTTGCGGCGGATCACCTTGTAGTCGGCGAACGTGGCCTGCGGCGCGAGCGCCTTCGCGCCCTGTTCGGTCCCGCCGAGCGGACGGCTCGAGGCGCTCTCGTACTGGGACGTCGCGTTGTCGGTGGTTTGCATGTGCAAAGCTCCTGGTGTTGGATGGTGCGGAGAGAACCGCGGATTAAAACGAACGCTGCGCAACGCGGTGCGCGAGCGGTAAGAGGCGAGCGATGCGCCGGGGAAGCCGGTTCGGTCGATGCGCGACAACCGAGCCGGTCGTGTGCTTCGTCATGTATACCCTGCCCCGTCGAAGTTCGCTGCGCTGATCGCGACGCCCGGACCGCCCGGCCTGACGCGCCGCCCTGAGAACCCTGTCCGCCGGCGTTGGCCGCCGGCCGGTGCCGCTCGGGTTTCCCCTGCGACACACACTATATCTAGTGCAGAACTGCTCAACTGGCACCAAGTATAGTGGACATTCGGAGGACGTCCAAACGGATAATTTACGATGGAGGTCTTGACATCGCTCACGCGCAGACACGACAAGGCATTGGTCGGAGAAAAAACTTTCTCCGGTCAAAAAACCCCGCGATCAGTGCTGACGGAAAGGAAAGTATTCGGCGGAAAACCCGGCATCGCTCGCGAAGCGTTGCCAATCGAAATGCGGGCCCGGGTCGGTCTTGCGGCCCGGCGCGACGTCCGAGTGCCCCGCGAATGCGTCGACCGGGTAGTGTGTGGCGAGCGCGCGGGAGAGTGCGGCGAGCGTCGCGTACTGCGCGTCGTCGAACGGCACGTCGTCCGCGCCCTCGAGCTCGATGCCGATCGAGAAGTCGTTGCAGCGCGGCCGGCCGAAGAATTCGGACGAGCCCGCGTGCCACGCACGCTCGTCGCACGACACGAACTGCACGAGTTCGCCGCTGCGGCGGATCAGGAAGTGCGCGGACACGCGCACGCCGCGCAGGTGGCTCTGGTAATAGGGGTGCGCATCGCAGTCGAGGCGATTCAGGAACAGCGCCTCGATCGCGTCGCCGCCGAACTCGCCGGGCGGCAAGCTGATGTTGTGGACGACGACGAGCGTCGGCACCGCGCCCGCGGGCCGCACCTCGTAATTCGGCGACGGCGCGTGGCGCGCTTCGCGCACCCAGCCGTGTGCGTCGACCGACAGTCGTGCTGCGTCGTTCATCGGGCGTCGTGGCCGCTCGCGCGTGCGCCGTGGCGCTGCGCGTGCTCGGTGCTGCAGAAGTATTCGCCGCCCGCGACGACGGCATCGCCCTTCGGCGCATGCACGCCGCATTCGGCGCAGCGCACCATCGGCTCGGGCAGCGAGCGAGCGGCGTCGCCGTTCGGCCGCGCAGCTCCGGGACCACCGGTGCCGGGCGCGCCGTCGTAACCGGCGCCGCGGCCGGTGCGCGCCTGCGCGTGCTCCTGCGCCTGGCGCAGCTTGCGCGCGAGCCACGAACCCGCGAAGAAGAGAAGGATCAGGAGAAGAATCTGTCGCATCGGAAACCTGCGTTCAAACCACGGAACGGTGCAGCAGCACCTCGAAAACGAACCGGCTGCCGACATACGCGAGCAGCAGCGCGGCGAACGACACGAGCACCCAGCGCGCGGCACCGCGGCCACGCCAGCCTGACGTCTTGCGGGCGACCAGCAGGCCGCCGAACATCAGCCACGACAGGATCGCGAATACGGTCTTGTGGTCGAGCCGCAGCGCGCGCGCGTCGACCTGCTCGCTGAACAGGATGCCCGACGCGAGCGTCAGCGTGAGCAGCACGAAGCCGGCGCCGATCAGGCGGAACAGCAGCTTCTCGAGCGTGAGCAGCGGCGGCAGCGTCTCGAGCCAGCTCGCGATCCAGCCCGTCGAGCCGTCGCGTCCGCCGCTCCTCAGCGACTGCAGGCGCCGCTCGACCATCAGCATCAGGATCGCGTGCAGCGCGGCGATCGCGAACAGCCCGTACGCGATGTTCGCGATCAGGAAGTGCAGCTTGAACAGCGGCGCTGCGGCATAAGGAAGCACCCGCACGCCGCCGAACACGAGCGGCAGCAGCGACGCACCGCACGCGAGCGGCAGCACGAGCAGCCGCAGGCTGTCGAGCGGGAAGAAGAAGCTCTCGATCCAGTAGATGCCGGCGCCGAGCCAGAACATCGCGGACAGCGCGAACGCGAAGCCGAACACCATCGCGTCGTGCGGGAAGATGGTCGTATGGAGCAGCACGCCGTGCGCGACGAGCGCGGCGAACAGCAGCGCGCGGCCGGCCCCGCTCATCCCGGACGCGGCGGACGCGGGAACCGGCACGGCCGGCACGCTCGCGACGAGCGGCGTCGCGCCCTGGCGGTGCGTGCGCCAGCCTGCGACGGCAAGGCCGCCGTACAGGAATGCGGTGAGGGCATACAGTACAATATCCATGTTCGAAGTTTACACTAGGCCCCCTTCCCGCGACGGCTCCCTTTGTTCGGTTCCGCCGCGCCTTCGGGCCCCACTGTCCATCGCTCCCCATGCTCGACAATCTCACTCAACGGATGGCGCGCGTCGTCAAGACGCTGCGCGGCGAGGCCCGGCTTACCGAGGCGAACACGCAGGAGATGCTCCGCGAGGTGCGTCTCGCCCTGCTGGAGGCCGACGTTTCGCTGCCGGTCGTCCGCGAATTCATCGCCAAGGTCAAGGAAAAGGCGCTCGGCGAAGAAGTGATCAGCAGCCTGTCGCCGGGTCAGGCGCTCGTCGGCGTGGTCCAGAAGGAACTGACCGCCGTGATCGGCGGCGACTACGAAGGCAAGGCCGCCGAGCTGAACCTCGCGGTCACGCCGCCCGCGGTGATCCTGATGGCCGGCCTGCAGGGCGCGGGCAAGACCACGACCGCCGGCAAGCTCGCAAAGCTGTTGCGCGAGAAGTACAAGAAGAAGGTGCTGACCGTGTCGTGCGACGTGTATCGCCCGGCCGCAATCATGCAGCTGAAAACGGTGAGCGAACAGGTCGGCGCCGACTTCTTCCCGTCCACGCCGGATCAGAAGCCCGTCGACATCGCGGTCGCGGCCGTCGACTGGGCGAAGCGCCACTACCATGACGTGCTGATCGTCGATACGGCCGGCCGCCTCGGTATCGACGAGGCGATGATGCAGGAAATCGCCGCGCTGCACGGCACGCTGAAGCCGGCCGAAACGCTGTTCGTGGTCGACGCGATGCTCGGCCAGGACGCGGTCAACACCGCGAAGGCATTCAACGACACGCTGCCGCTCACCGGCGTCGTGCTGACCAAGCTCGACGGCGATTCGCGCGGCGGCGCCGCGCTGTCGGTACGCCACGTCACGGGCAAGCCGATCAAGTTCGTCGGCGTGGCCGAGAAGCTCGACGGTCTCGAGGTGTTCCACCCCGACCGGATGGCAAACCGGATCCTCGGCATGGGCGACATCCTCGCCCTCGTCGAGGAGGCGCAGCGCGGCGTCGACGTGCAGGCCGCGCAGAAGCTCGCCGACAAGGTCAAGAAAGGCGGCGACTTCGACCTGAACGATTTCCGCGCGCAGATCTCGCAGATGAAGAACATGGGCGGCCTGTCGTCGCTGATGGATAAACTTCCGGCGCAGTTCCAGCAGGCGGCGGCCGGCGCCGACATGGGCCAGGCCGAGAAGTCGATCCGCCGGATGGAAGGCATCATCAGCTCGATGACGCCCGCCGAGCGCGCGAAACCCGAGATCATCAAGGCGACGCGCAAGCGCCGCATTGCAGCCGGCGCGGGCGTGCCGGTGCAGGAAGTCAACCGGATGCTGAACCAGTACGACCAGATGCGTACGATGATGAAGAAGCTGAAGGGCGGCAACATGCAGAAGATGATGCGCGGCCTGAAGGGCATGATGCCCGGCATGCGCTGATTCCGCCCATCGGCCGGCGCGCGGGTTTTTGCTGTAGCGCGCGCCGTCCGTTCTGCTTCATTCTTATTTGTATACCGACTGCCCGCCAGAACACATGAACCGCGAAGAAGCCCTCCACATTTTCAACCACTCCGAAGAGATCGTCTCGGCCGACGCCGTCAATGCGTCGATCTCCCGGATGGCCGACGCGATCCGCGCCGAGATCGGCGATGCGTTCCCGCTCGTTCTCTCGGTGATGGGCGGCGCCGCGGTGTTTACCGGGATGCTGCTGCCGCATCTCGATTTCCCGCTCGAATTCGACTACATCCACCTGACCCGCTACCGCAACACGACGCAGGGCAGCCCGGAAATGCACTGGCGCGTCGCGCCGCGCGAATCGGTGAAGGACCGGATCGTGCTCGTGCTCGACGACATCCTCGACGAAGGCGAGACGATGGCCGCGATCCGCGACCGCATCCTCGACATGGGCGCGAAGCGCTTCATGTCGGCCGTGCTGTGCGAGAAGACGCTCGCGAAGGCGAAGCCGCTGCACCCCGACTTCTGCGGCTTCGCGGTGCCGGATCGCTACGTGTTCGGCTGCGGGATGGATGCGAAGGGCTACTGGCGCAACCTGCCGACGATCCGCGCGCTGACCACGGACGTCTGAGCGCCCCGCTCCGCACTATATAAATAGAAAGCGGCGCTCCGGTTTCCCGGAGCGCCGCTTTTTTGTGGGCACGCGCCGCCAGCCTACAGCTGGTGCACGAATGCGCGGATGCCGCCCAGCATCATCTCGACCGAAATCGCGACGAGCACGAGGCCCATCAACCGCTCGAACGCCGCGACGGTCCGTTCGCCGATCCATTGCTGGATCCGCTCGGCCAGCACCAGCGTCACCGCGCAGACGATCATCGTGACCGTCAGCGCGCCGACCCACTCGAGCATCTTGCCGGGCCCCTGCGACGTCAGCAGCATCACCGTCGCAAGCGCCGACGGCCCGGCGAGCGCCGGAATCGCGAGCGGCACGATGAACGGCTCGCCGCCCGCGCGCGGATCGTTGCCGAGTGCGCCGTCCGGATGCGGGAAGATCATCCGCAGCGCGATCAGGAACAGCACGATCCCGCCGCCGAGCCGCAACGACAGGTCGGTGAGGCTCATCATCCGCAGGAAGCGGTCGCCGACCAGCATGAAGAACAGCAGGATCACGAACGCGATCCCCACTTCACGCAGGATCAGCTTCACGCGCCGCTCGCGCGGCACATCCCGCATGGCCGAAATGAACAGCGGGATGTTGCCGAGCGGATCGGTGATCAGCACCAGGAGCACGGTGGCCGACAGGAAGGTGTATTCCACCGCGTTCCCCGGTCGGTGCGCTTAGCGCGCGAGCGCGGCGCGGATCTTCTCCGCGACCGTCGCCGCAGCCGCGTCGGCCGGCAGCAGCGTCGCTTCGGCGTCGCGGCGGCCCTGATACTCGATCTTGCCTTCCTTCAGGCCGCGCTCGCCGATCACGAGACGATGCGGCACGCCGATCAGCTCCCAGTCGGCGAACATCACGCCCGGGCGCTCGCCGCGATCGTCGAGGATCACGTCGATGCCGGCCGCGGCGAGTTCCGCGTACAGCTTGTCGGCGGTCTCGCGCACCATGTCGCTGCGGTCATAGCCCATCGGGCACAGCACGACTTCGAACGGCGCGATCGATTCGGGCCAGATGATGCCGCGGTCGTCGAAGTTCTGCTCGATCGCCGCGCCGAGAATACGCGTGACGCCGACGCCGTAGCAGCCCATCAGCATCGGCTGCGGCTTGCCCGACTCGTCGAGGAACGTCGCGCCCATCGCTTCCGAATACTTGGTGCCGAGCTGGAACACGTGGCCGACCTCGATGCCGCGGCAGATGTCGATCACGCCCTTGCCGTCCGGCGACGGGTCGCCCTTCTTCACGTTGCGCACGTCGGCGACGTCCGGCTCGGGCAGGTCGCGGCCCCAGTTCACGCCGGCGATGTGATAGTCGACCTCGTTCGCGCCGACGACGAAGTCGCTCATGTTCGCGACCGTGCGATCGGCGATCACCTTCACCGGCTTCTTGGTGCCGACCGGGCCGAGATAGCCCGGCGGCGTGCCGAACCACTCGACGATTTCCTGCTCGGTCGCGAAGCGGTGGTTCTTCAGGCCCGGCAGCTTCGACACCTTGATCTCGTTCAGGTCGTGGTCGCCGCGCAGCATCACGAGCCAGATGGTCGGCTCGGCGCCTTCGTTGTCGGTCGCGAGCACGATCGACTTGATCGTGCGCTCGAGCGGGATGGCCAGCAGTTCGGCGACGGCTTCGCATTTCGCCTTGCCCGGCGTCGCGACCTTCGCCATCGCCTCGGCCGGCGCCGCGCGTTCGGCGCTCAGCGGCAGCGCTTCGGCCGCTTCGACGTTCGCCGCGAACTCGGACGTCGGGCAGTACGCGATCGCGTCCTCACCGGTGTCGGCGATCACGTGGAATTCGTGCGAGAAGTTGCCGCCGATCGAGCCGCTGTCGGCCGCGACCGCACGGAACTCGAGGCCGAGGCGCGTGAAGATGCGCACGTACGCGTCGTACATCTTGCGATACGACTCGTTCAGGCCGGCCGCATCCTTGTCGAACGAGTACGCGTCCTTCATGATGAATTCGCGGCCGCGCATCACGCCGAAGCGCGGACGGATCTCGTCGCGGAACTTCGTCTGGATCTGGTAGAAGTTCACCGGCATCTGCCGGTAACTCTTGATCTGGTTGCGCGCGATGTCGGTGATGACTTCCTCGTGCGTCGGCCCGATCACGAAGTCGTTGTCCTTGCGGTCCTTGAAGCGCAGCAGCTCGGGGCCGTACTGTTCCCAGCGGCCCGACTCCTGCCACAGTTCGGCTGGTTGCACGGCCGGCATCAGCAGCTCGATGGCGCCCGCCCGGTTCATTTCCTCGCGCACGATCGCCTCGACCTTGCGAATCGAACGCAGGCCGACTGGCAGGTAGTTATAGATACCGCCGGCGACGCGACGGATCATGCCGGCGCGCACCATCAGCTTGTGGCTGACGATCTCTGCGTCGGCGGGTGCTTCTTTCAGGGTGCCGATAAAGAAACGGGAAGCTTTCATGCGGACGGTTCCAAAAACGGCGCCCCCAGGCGGGGCGCCCGAAAAAGTTTCAAGGTGAAAAAGCTGCGCGCGGCGAACAGCAATGGACGACGATGGCGCAGACGACGTAGCAGACTAATCAGGGACAATTCAGCCGGTATACCCCGCGCGGATTCGCTCCGCTACGGTGCGCAGCGCCCGTTATCTGTTTATAATCAAAGCAATTTTAAAGGATTCGAAGGTGGTTGTATGCTGGATCGTGAAGGCTTTCGCCCGAACGTCGGCATCATCCTCTTGAACGCGCGCAACGAGGTGTTTTGGGGCAAGCGGCTCCGCGAGCACTCCTGGCAGTTTCCTCAAGGTGGGATCAAGTATGGCGAGACCCCCATGCAGGCGATGTACCGGGAGCTGCACGAGGAAACGGGCCTGCATCCGGAACACGTCAAGATAATCGGCCGCACTCGCGACTGGTTGCGTTATGAGGTGCCTGACAAGTTCATCAAACGCGAAGTACGCGGTCATTACCGCGGCCAGAAGCAGATCTGGTTCCTGCTGCGGATGGTCGGACGCGATTGCGACATTTGCTTGCGCGCGACCGACCACCCGGAGTTCGATGCGTGGCGCTGGAACGAGTACTGGGTGCCGCTCGATGCGGTGATCGAGTTCAAGCGGGATGTCTATCAGTTGGCGCTGACGGAACTGTCGCGCTTCCTGCGCCGCCCGGCGCAGCGAGCCGAGAAGCCGCGCGGGCCGCGTCTGTCGCGCTATCCGCGCGTCATCGGCGCACAGGCCCAGCAGACGCTGACGATTGTCGACGCATCGGTAGTCTGTTCGGAGATCGAAGTGGAAGCGAGCACGCTCGACGAGATGCCGCCCCGCGTGATCGTCGGCAAATGACGAATCGAACTGCATGACCGGGCGCGACCTTGGTGTCGCGCCCTTTTTTTACGAGGAATGCATATTGAAAGCGATTGCTCTCGCGCTCGCATCGATTGCCGCGGTGGCCACGCTGGCAGGTTGCGCGAATTCGAAGACGCCGACCAACAAGGATGACAGCGAGTTCGTGTATCTGCTGGACCGCCAGGGAACCTGGAAGGAAAACACGGTCGACTCGCTGCCGCCGCTGCCGCAGGCGAGCGACCTGCTGCCGTTCAACGTCTCGCAGAACACGCCGCTCAAGTTCTTCGTCGACGCGAAGTCGCTCGCGGTCGGCACCGACGGCGTCGTGCGCTACGCGGTCGTCGTCACGAGCCCTGCCGGCGCGCGCAACGTGAACTACGAGGGCATCCGCTGCGACACCTACGAATGGCGCCAGTATGCCGGCCTGAATTCGGACCACGACGGCTGGGATCGCACGGTCGAGAACGATTGGCAGCGCATCGAGAACGGCGAGCTGAATGCCTACCACTCGGCGCTGTATCAGGATTACTTCTGCGCGAACAAGATGCCGCAAGGCTCGACCCGGCAGATCCTGGAGAACATCCGGTTTCACCGTACCGCGATGAGCCAGTTGCGCTGATGGCGCGCGGCGCCCGCCGCCGCCCTTTCTGCCCCGCTGCATGAAAAAGCCCGCATCACGCGGGCTTTTTCATTTGACGGCCTGAACCGGCAAGGCGAATGATCACACCAGCACCAGATTGTCGCGATGGATCAGTTCGGGCTCCAGCATGTAGCCGAGCACGGATTCGATCTCGCCGCTCGGCTTGCGGTGAATCAGTTTCGTCTCCGCGCTGCTGTAGTTCGTGAGCCCTCGCGCCACTTCGCGCCCGTCGGGGCCGACACACGCGATGACTTCGCCGCGCGCGAACGCACCCTGTACGTCGATCACGCCGATCGGCAGCAGGCTCTTGCCGCCGGCCGTCAGTTTCTCGACCGCGCCCGCATCGATCACGACATGGCCGCGCACCTGCAGGTGATCGGCCATCCACTGCTTGCGCGCCGCCATCCGCGCGGTACGTGCGATCAGTTGCGTGCCGATCGCCTCGCCGGCCGCCAGACGCACGAGCACGTCGGACTCCCGGCCGCTCGCGATCACCGTATTTGCACCGCTGTGCGCCGCGCGCTTCGCCGCGAGGATCTTCGTCAGCATCCCGCCGCGGCCAAGGCTCGAGCCCGCACCGCCCGCCATCGCCTCGAGTTCCGGCGCGCCCGCATTCGCTTCCGCGACGAGCGTCGCGTTCGGATCCTTGCGCGGATCGGCCGTAAACAGCCCCGACTGGTCGGTCAGGATGATCAGTGCATCGCCTTCGATCAGGTTTGCAACGAGCGCACCGAGCGTGTCGTTGTCGCCGAACTTGATTTCATCGGTGACGACCGTGTCGTTCTCGTTGATGATCGGCACGACGCCGAGCCGCAACAGCGTCAGCAGCGTCGATCGCGCATTCAGGTAGCGCTCGCGGTCCGCCAGGTCGGCATGCGTCAGCAGGATCTGCGCGGTGCGGATGTCGTGCTCGGTGAAGCGGCTCTCGTAGACCTGCGCAAGCCCCATCTGGCCGACCGCAGCCGCCGCCTGCAACTCGTCGATTTCCCGCGGCCGCTTGCTCCAGCCGAGCCGCTGCATCCCTTCGGCAATCGCGCCCGAGCTGACGAGCACGACTTCCTTGCCCTGGGCGCGCAGCGCGGCGATCTGGGCCGCCCAGCGGCCGATTGCAGCATGATCGAGCCCCTTGCCGTCGTTGGTCACGAGGCTGGAGCCCACCTTCACCACCAATCGCTTCGAATCCGCGATGATCGAACGCATCCTGCACTGTCTCCTGTATCTGATGCCTGCCCGGCCGGGCGCGATTGAGCGCCGACGCCGGGCGGCACGCCCGGCGCGCTCCGGAACCACTCAGGCGTCGTCGCCCGGCACGGCCTCGCCCTTCGCAGGCGGTGCGTCGCGGAAACGCACGTCCGCCGCGAGATCTTCCGCCTCCGCCGCGCGATGCGCGTCCGAATGTTCGGAGAGGTAGTCGTAGATCGCGTAGCACAGTGCCTCACAGCCCTGGCCCGTCAGTGCCGAAATCTCGAACACCGGGCCGTCCCACTCGAAGCGCTCGAGGAAATCCGCGACGCGCGCCTTGCGCTCGTCTTCCGGCACCATGTCGAGCTTGTTGAGCACGAGCCAGCGCGGCTTCTCGTAGAGCGCCTCGTCGTATTTGCGCAGCTCGCCGACGATCGCCGTCGCTTCGGCAACCGGATCGACGCTTTCGTCGAACGGCGCGAGATCGACCAGATGCAGCAGCACGCCGGTGCGCTGCAGGTGGCGCAGGAACTGATGGCCGAGGCCCGCGCCTTCGGCGGCACCCTCGATCAGCCCCGGGATGTCGGCGATCACGAAGCTCTTGCTCGGACCGACCCGCACCACGCCGAGATTCGGCGCAAGCGTCGTGAACGGGTAGTCGGCGATCTTCGGCCGCGCATTCGACACCGACGAGATGAACGTCGACTTGCCTGCGTTCGGCATGCCGAGCAGGCCGACATCGGCGAGCACCTTCAGCTCGAGCTTCAGCATGCGACGCTCGCCGGGCTTGCCGTCCGTCTTCTGGCGCGGCGCGCGGTTCGTGCTCGACTTGAAATGCAGGTTGCCGAGCCCGCCGGCACCGCCCTGCGCAAGCATCACCTGCTGGTCGTGCTCGGTCAGGTCGGCGATCAGCTCGCCGGTATCCATGTCGCTGATGATCGTGCCGACCGGCATGCGCAGCGTGACGTCGTCGCCACCCTTGCCGTAGCAATCCGAGCCTCGCCCGTTTTCGCCATTGCGCGCCAGATGCTTCTTCGCGTAACGGTAGTCGATCAGCGTGTTGATGTTGCGGTCGGCGATCGCGTACACGCTACCGCCCCGACCGCCGTCGCCGCCGTCCGGCCCGCCGAACGGGACGAATTTCTCGCGGCGCATCGACGCGCTGCCATCGCCTCCGTCGCCGGCGATGACTTCGATTCGTGCTTCGTCAATGAACTTCATTCGTCACTCCGCCCAGTATTTCCGCTATTGTGCCGCGCGCCGGCACGCTTGAACAATCTGCCGTTCGGCCGATCGTACGCCGGTTGCGCAACGGTCGCCGGAACACGCATACGCCCGGCGGCCAAATAAAAAAAGGCCCCGCGAAGACTGCGGGGCCTTTCGGCTACGAAGCCCGTGGGTGCCTGAACTTAGGCAGCCGCCGGGACGACGATGACCAGATGCTTCTTGTCCGCGCCTTTCGTCGCGAACTTGACGTGACCGTCGACCAGCGCGAACAGGGTGTGATCCTTGCCCATGCCGACGTTCTCGCCTGCGTGCATGCGCGTACCGCGCTGACGCACGATGATGCCGCCGGCATTGATTGCCTGGCCGCCGTACACTTTCACGCCGAGACGTTTCGACTCGGAGTCGCGGCCGTTCCGGGAAGAGCCGCCTGCCTTTTTGTGTGCCATCTGATTGCTCCTTTACCGAGGCGCTTACGCGTTGATCGCGTCGATGCGCAGCTCAGTGTAGTTCTGGCGGTGGCCGCCGTGCTTTTGGTAGTGCTTCCGGCGACGCATCTTGAAGATGGTGACCTTAGCATGACGACCGTGCGACACAACGGTGGCCTTGACGGAAGCCCCACTGACCAGCGGCGTACCGAACTTAATCGATTCGCCTTCGCCCACTGCGAGAACCTGGTCGAGCGTGATTTCAGCGTCAATGTCAGCCGGTATCTGTTCTACTTTGAGTTTTTCGCCAACGGCAACCTTGTACTGCTTGCCGCCGGTTTTTATGACCGCGTACATTGAGAACCTCACTCTGGATCCAATTTTTCCGCACACCACGCGCGGAAAACACGTGATTATACATGGGGTTAGCACCGAAGTCAAAACCGATCGACGATTGCCGCACGCGGGCCTCGACCGAACGGCCAAATTCGCGGCTGCGGCACGTGTGACAGACCGGGATATCTCGGATTCGACTTATAATCCGCGGCATCACCCAATTCCATCATCATGTCGTCGTCCACCGCCTCCCCCACCCTCAGCGCCGCCCACCTGCTCGCTCCGATCACCAGCGACATGGAGCAGGTGAATCGCGTTATCCGGCAAAGCCTCGCGTCCGACGTACTGTTGATCAACCAGATCGCCGAGTACATCATCGGCGCGGGCGGCAAGCGGCTGCGCCCGGCGTTGCTGCTGCTCGTCGCCGGTGCACTCGGCGAGACGTCGCACCAGCGGCACGTGCTGGCCGCCGTCGTCGAGTTCATCCACACGGCCACGCTGCTGCACGACGACGTCGTCGACGAATCCGAGCTGCGCCGCGGCCGCCAGACCGCCAATGCACTGTTCGGCAACGCGGCGAGCGTCCTGGTAGGCGACTACCTCTATTCACGCTCGTTCGAAATGATGGTCGGCGTCGGCAAGATGCGCGTGATGGAGATCCTGTCCGAAGCGACGACGATCATTTCCGAAGGCGAGGTGCTCCAGCTCCTCAACATGCACGACGCGGACGTCGACGAAACGCGCTACATGCAGGTGATCCGCTACAAGACGGCCAAGCTGTTCGAGGCATCGGCACGCCTGGGCGCGGTGCTCGCGGGCGCCGATGCGCCGACCGAGGCCGCCGCCGCCGAATACGGCCGCCGGATCGGCACCGCATTCCAGATCATGGACGACTGGCTCGACTACGCGGGCACCGTCGAGGCAATGGGCAAGAATGCCGGCGACGACCTCCGCGAAGGCAAGCCGACGCTGCCGCTCATCTATCTGATCGAGCGCGGCACGCCCGAGCAGGCAGCGCTGGCACGCGAGGCGATCGAACAGGGCGGCACCGATCGCTTCGACACGATTTTCGAAGCGATCACGCGCTCGGGCGCACTGGATCACACGCTCGAATGCGCGCGCCAGGAAGCGCAGGCGGCCGCGGCAGCGATCGCCGCATTCCCCGATTCGATCTACAAGGAGAGCCTGCTCGCGCTGTGCGCTTACTCGACGTCGCGGCAGTCCTGATTGCATGTCGTGTGTCGCCGCCACGGCTGCGACACACGTTCGATACGGGAAAATCACCCGTCTCGAAAAAATTTTTTCTCCAAGGGCTTCCCTTCTTGAAGAAACGTCGTTATAGTTATGTTCTTGCTTGACGACGCAGCGGTCTTGAAGAAGACTGCGAAATCGGAAGAGTACAAATCGGGGTGTAGCTTAGCCTGGTAGAGCGCTACGTTCGGGACGTAGAGGCCGGAGGTTCGAATCCTCTCACCCCGACCAGATTTTGAAAAAACCGTGCACCACGTGCACGGTTTTTTTTCGTCCGGCCGCCGCGGGCCCCTCGTGTCGCGCACGACACATCACGGTCGCCGGCCTCTGCTATATTCCCTCCATCCCTGTCCTTCACTGCTCCTTCCAACGCGTGGACCAAATTCCCTTATGGGCGCAAATCGGCGCCGTCTTCCTGCTTCTCCTCTGTTCCAGCTTCTTTTCCATTTCCGAGACCGCGATGATGGCGCTCAACCGCCATCGGCTGAAGCATCTCGCCGGCCAGGGCGCGCTCGGCGCGAAAACCACGCAGGGGCTGCTGACGCGTACTGACCTGCTGCTCAGCGTGATCCTGATCGGCAACAACCTGTTCAACACGATCATCCCGGTCCTGACGACGTCGCTCGCGCTCCATACGTTCGGCCGCAACAATCTCGCGCTGTCGATCGCGACCGGCATCGTCGCGTTCCTGATCATCGTGTTCGCCGAAATCGCGCCGAAGATCGTCGGCGCGACGTTCCCCGAACGCATCGCACTGCCCGCGAGCCTCGTGATCGCGCCGCTGATGCGCGTGTTCAAGCCGGTCGTCTGGTTCGTCAACGCGCTCGCGAACGGCGTGCTGTGGGTGCTGCGCATCAACACGAAGAAGGGCCGAGACCAGCGGATGTCGGCCGACGAGCTGCGGGCCATCGTCCTCGAGTCGAGCAGTTTCATGCCGACCAAGCACCGCAGCATCCTGCTCAACCTGTTCGACCTCGAGAACATCACGGTCGACGACGTGATGGTGCCGCGCCGCCAGATCGAGTCGCTCAACTTCTACGCGCCGCTCGACGACGTCCTGCACCAGCTCGAAACCTGCTATCACAACCGGCTTGTCGTCTACGAAGGTGACATCGACAAGGTGCTCGGCGTGCTGCACGTCCGCAAGACGCTGACCGCGCTGCACAACCAGGAGTTCGACCGCGAGACGCTGCGCACGCTGCTCGCCGAGCCGTACTACGTGCCGTCGGGCACGCCGGTGGTCCAGCAGCTCCAGTTTTTCCAGGAAACGCGGCAGCGGACCGCGCTCGTCGTCAACGAGTACGGCGAACTCGAAGGGCTCGTCACGCCCGAAGACATCATCGAGGAGCTGATCGGCGAATTCACGACATCGATGCCGCGCAGCGAACGCGCGGGCGGCTGGGACGAGAACGGCGAATGCATCGTCTCGGCGAGCATGCCGCTGCGCGAACTGAATCGCTGGCTGCACCTGAAGCTGCCGACCGACGGGCCGAAGACGCTGAACGGACTGGTCCTCGAAATCCTCGAGGAAATTCCGGAAGACGACGTGTGCCTGAAAATCGGCGACGTGATGCTCGAGGTGATGCGCAGCGACGATCAGGCCGTGCGCACCGTCAAGCTCTTCAAGCCGCGCGGCTCGCGCACCGCACGCGCCGCCGCGCGTTAGCCGAACGGCCGACTGCCGGCGCCGCCCGCGACGCGCGACCATCTGCTGGTCACGGTCAACTGGCGGCCAGCGTGCCGGCTCACATGCATTTCACTCCTCCCGGGGCGCCGCTGCGCACGCAGCCGCCGCCCGCTCATTCCGATGCGTCGCCCGTCACCGCACCGCGCGCACTCGACGCGGCCCAGCTCGACGACGCGCCGGCTGTGCGGCTGCTGACGGACACGCTTCACGCTGCACGCGTGCGCGACGCATCCGACATCCACGTCGAACCGTTCGAAGCCGGCTGGCGCATCCGCCTGCGCATCGACGGCGTGCTGCACGAACATGCGCGGCCGCCTCTTCATCTGCGCGACGCGCTCGTCACGCGGATCAAGGTGCTCGCACGCATGGACATCGCCGAGCGACGGCTCCCGCAGGACGGCAGGCTGCGTATCGCGATCGACGGCGGTACGCGCGGCGACTACCGGGTCAGTTCGCTGCCGACGTTGTTCGGTGAAAAGCTCGTGCTGCGGCGCCTCGAAACCCTGCCGACCGACCTCACGCTCGCCCGTCTCGGCTTCGACGCGCAACAGGCGGCCGCGATGGAAGCCGCGATACGCGCACCGCATGGCCTCGTGCTCGTCACGGGCCCGACCGGCAGCGGCAAGACGCTGTCGCTCTACTGCGCGCTGCAGATGCTCGATCGCGACGCGCACAACGTCTGCACGGTGGAGGATCCCGCCGAGATCCAGCTCGACGGCATCAGCCAGGTCGGCGTCGCCGAAAAGGCGGGGCTCACGTTCGCGACGGCACTGCGCGCGCTGCTGCGGCAGGATCCGGACATCATCATGGTCGGCGAGATTCGCGATGCGGAGACGGCCGACGTCGCGATCAAGGCCGCGCAGACCGGCCATCTCGTGCTGTCTACGCTGCACACGAACGACGCGCCGGCCGCCGTCGCGCGGCTGCTCGATATCGGGGTCGCTCCGTACAACCTCGCGGCCGCGCTGCACCTCGTCACCGCGCAGCGCCTCGTCCGGCGGCTGTGCACCGCCTGCCGCATGCACTCGGACGCACCGGTGCCCGTATTGCGCGAAGCCGGCTGCGACCCGGTTGCGCTCGCCGCAGGATGGCGGCCGTTCGTCGCGCGAGGCTGTTCGGCCTGTCACGGCATCGGCTATCGCGGCCGTATCGGCCTGCATCAGACGATGCCGGTATCGCCCCGGCTGGCGGAACGCATCGTCGCCCGGGCGAGCGTCGGCGAACTCGCGCAATGCGCGGCGGCCGAAGGCGTGCGCAGTCTGCGCGACGCGGCGTTCGCGCGTGTCCGGGACGGCACGACGAGCATCGCGGAAGCCATCGCCGCGACACCTGCTGCATGAGCATGCGCACAACGCCGCGCGAAAGCCGCTTCGGATGGCGCGGCCGCCATCGCGACGGCACGCCACGCCGCGGGATCATCATCGCGTTCGACGCCGCGAGTGCACGCGCCGCGCTCGCACGCGACGGCATCGCAGTCCTGTCGCTCGACATCCGCGGGCCGGCCCGGCCGCCAATGGCCGGTACTCGGGACGTCACGCGTTTCACGCGTCAGCTCGCGAGCCTGCTGCAGGCCGGGTTGCCGCTCGCGCCGTCGCTCGAGATGCTCGCGCGCACGCGGCCACGCGACGGCCTGCCGCGAATCGCCGCCGGTCTCGCCCGCGAGATCGTCGGCGGCCATCGCTTCGCCGATGCACTCGCACGCTATCCGGCGCAGTTCGGCACACTGTATCGCCAGCTGATCGAGGTCGGCGAAGCGTCAGGCTCGCTCGGCGTCGTGCTGACACGGGTCGCGGAGCACCGCGAGCGCGCCGACGCGCAATGGCGCAAGCTGCGGGCCGCGCTTGCCTATCCGGCGGCCGTCATCCTGTTCGGGCTCGCAATTTCGGCCGCGTTGATGGTGTGGGTCGTACCGACGTTCCGCCAGATCTTCGACGGTTTCGGCGCCGCGCTGCCGGCACCGACCCGTGCGCTGCTCGCGTTGTCCTCGGCGCTGTCGGCGTGGGGCGGTGTGCTGGTTGCCGGTACGGCGGCAGCCGCGCTGGCCGCCCATCGCGCGCTACGGCTATCGGCACCGCTGCGCCACGCTGTCGCGCGGCGCCTGCTGCACGTCCCGCTCGCGGGGAGCGCGATGAGCCGGTTCGCGGCCGCGCGCTGGTGCCGATCGCTGGCGACGCTGCTCGGCGCCGGCGTGCCGCTCGCAGACGCCTTCGCCACGCTCGAACGCACGGCCGGCCATCCCGTGTTCGAGCGCGCCACCGCCCACATCGCCGCCCACGTGCTGCGCGGCGCGCGTCTCGCGGACGCGATGCAGTCGGCCGGCTGCTTTCCGGACGACGTCGTGCAACCGATCGCCGTCGCCGAGGAGACCGGTGCGCTCGACACGATGCTCACCGACATCGCCACGCTGTGCGAGCGCCAGCTCGACGCGCATCTCGATACGCTTGCCGCGCTCGGCGAACCGCTGATCGTGATCGTACTGGGCGCACTCGTCGGCGGCCTCGTGATCGCGATGTACCTGCCCATCCTTCAGCTCGGCAACGTGGTGTAGCATCGCAACCGATTCTGTCGCCTTTTAGTCCGAACCTTGAGCCTCATGACACCCGCGCCCTTGTCCGCCGTTTCCGATTCGCCCGAGAGCACGCTGCTCGCGCTGGCGATGCTGCCGGCCGCACTGCAGTACGCGTTCGCGGTCATCATCGGCCTGTGCGTCGGCAGCTTCCTGAACGTGGTCGTGCACCGGCTGCCCGTGATGATGCAGCGCGCATGGCAGGCCGAGATCGACGAAGCGACCGGCAACACGAGTGCCACTCCCGAAGACGGCTACCCGCCGCGCTACGACCTGTGGCACCCGCGCAGCGCCTGCCCGCATTGCGGCCACGTGCTGCGCGCATGGGAAAACATCCCGCTCGTCAGCTACCTGATCCTGCGCGGGCGCTGCCGACGCTGCGGCCACGCGATCGGCATCCGTTATCCGCTCGTCGAGCTTGTGTGCGCGCTGCTCGCCGCCGGCTCGCTCGCGGCATTCGGCCCGACCGTCGCCGCGCTCGCCGCGTTCGCGCTGTGCGCCGCGCTGCTCGCGATGAGCGCGATCGATATCCGGACCGGCTACCTGCCCGACTCGATGACGCTGCCGCTCCTCTGGGCCGGGCTCGTGCTGAACCTCGGCGGCACGTTCACATCGCTGCGTTCGGCCGTGATCGGAGCCATGGCCGGCTACCTGTTCCTGTGGTCGGTCTACTGGCTGTTCAAATGGCTGCGCGGCATCGAGGGCATCGGTTTCGGCGACCTGAAGCTGCTCGCCGCGCTCGGCGCATGGATGGGCTGGGCCGCACTGCCGCAGGTCGTGCTGTTCGCCGCGGTGACGGGCGCGGTCGTCGGGCTCGTCGCGACCTGGCGCGGTCGCATGCGCTTCGAGGAGCCGATTCCGTTCGGCCCGTTCCTCGCGGCAGGCGGTGTCGCGACGCTGTTTTTCGGCACCCCTTTCTATTCGGCGCTCGGAGGCTGACATGTTCGCAATTGGACTCACCGGCGGCATCGGCAGCGGCAAGACGACCGTCGCCGACCTGTTCGCCGCCCGAGGCGCATCGCTGGTCGATACCGATCTGATCGCCCATCGCATCACTGCGCCGGGCGGCCTCGCGATGCCCGCGATCGAACAGGCATTCGGCCGCGACTTCGTTGCCGCCGACGGCTCGCTCGACCGCGCGCAGATGCGCGCACTGATCTTCAGCGACGACGACGCGCGTCGGCGCCTCGAAGCGATCACGCACCCGCTGATCCGGGCGGAGACCGATCGTGAGGCGCGCGAAGCGCAGGGCCCATACGTGATGTTCGTCGTGCCGCTGCTCGTCGAATCCGGCAACTGGAAGGCGCGCTGCGATCGCGTGCTCGTCGTCGACTGTCCGGTCGAAACGCAGATCGCACGCGTGATGCGGCGCAACGGCTTCACGCGCGAGCAGGTCGAGGCGATCATCGCGCGGCAGGCGTCGCGCGAGGCCCGCCTCGCGGCGGCCGACGACGTCATCGTCAACGACGCGACGACGCCCGATGCGCTCGCCGCGCAGGTCGATGCACTGCACCAACGCTATCTCGGGTTCGCGGCCGCCGCGCACTGAGCCTCGCGCGCGATCGTGATGGTGTACGAAATTGGCGCGTTGCTAGGGTAGAGCGTGGGCATTAGAATGTCCTGCATTGTTTCAATCCCTACCCAAGAGGCGAGCGCGCTTGATTCTTTACGAGTATCCGTTCAACGAGCGAATTCGCACGCTGTTGCGCCTCGAAGATCTCTTCGAGCGCTTCGCGTTCTTTTTGGCTCAGGAGGACCCGCGTGAACACCACGTCGCGCTGACGACGCTGTTCGAAATCGCCGAGGTAACGGGCCGCGCGGACCTGAAATCGGATCTGATGAAGGAGCTCGAACGTCAACGCCAGACGCTCGCCCCCTTTCGCGGCAATCCGGGCATCGAGCAGAACGCGCTCGAAGCCGTGCTCGGCGAAATCGAGCAGACGCTCGCGAATCTCGCGCAGATGCAGGGCAAGACCGGGCAGCACCTCGTCGACAACGAGTGGCTCGCCAGCATCCGCAGCCGTGCGGTGATTCCGGGCGGCACGTGCAAGTTCGACCTGCCGTCGTACTACGCATGGCAGCAATGGCCCGCCGAGCAGCGGCGCCAGGACATCGCGAAATGGATCCTGCCGATGCTGCCGCTGCGCGATGCCGCTGCGATCGTGCTGCGGCTCGCGCGCGAATCGGGTCAGGCGTCGAAGGTCATGGCGATGCAGGGCAGCTACCAGCAGATGCTGTCCGGCCGCACCTACCAGTTGATGCAGGTGCGCGTGGCGCCGGAATTGCGCGTCATTCCCGAGGCAAGCGCCAACAAATACATGCTGTGGGTACGGTTCACCACGCAGGACGGCGATGTGCGGCCTCGCGCGGTGGACATCGACGTGCCGTTCCATCTGACACTGTGCAATCTGTAACGGCCGCGTGCCGGATCGCTTTCGTATGACTACCGTTGTGAAATGCCCGTCGTGTGGCGCCGAAGTGCGCTGGACGCCCGAAAATCAGTTCCGTCCGTTCTGCTCGGCCCGCTGCAAGCAGCTCGACCTCGGCGCCTGGGCCGCGGAAAAGTACCGGATCGGGGGATCCTCCGACGAGGGGCCCTCATCGGAAGAAGACGGCACGGACGGCCGCCGCGACAGCTGAGCGGCGCTCGGCACCGTCAGCCAGTGACAGTGATATGGCCCGCCTTTCCGGCAGGCCATCGTGGCGTCAGATCGACGCAGCTTCCTTCTCGAGCAGTTCAAGCACCGGCAGCGCGGCCGGCAGCAACGGCGCGACCTCGACCGGCAGTTGCTGCCATACGAACGCCTGCCCTTCCTTGCTGTGCGGCTCGCCCGTCCAGCCCGTCACCTTGCAGAAATAAAGCCGCACATAGGCATGCGGATAATCGTGCTCGAGCGTGTGCCAGCGATGGCTGGCCGTGACCTGGATGCCGAGTTCCTCGTGCAGTTCGCGCGCAAGCGCGTCCTCGACGCTTTCGCCGGCCTCCAGCTTGCCGCCCGGAAATTCCCAGTAGCCTTCGTACGGTTTGCCTTGCAGCCGCTGCGCGAGCAGATAGCGGCAGCGGCCGACCGGGCCACCAGGCTGCACCATCACGCCGACCGCCACTTCCGTCACCTTGCGGCCATCGGGCGCGCGCACGGCGCCTTGTGCGAGATCCGCGCTCATGCTTGCTCCTTGCGACCCGACCAGTCACGCGCAAACTGCCACGCGACGCGCCCCGACCGCGAGCCGCGCTCGAGCGCCCACACGAGCGCATCGCCGCGTGCGGACTCGATCTCCCCATCCGGGCAACCGAAATGACGAAGCCAGTGCCCGACGATATCGAGATAGTCGTCCTGCTTGAACGGATAGAAGCTGACCCACAGACCGAAGCGCTCCGACAGCGAGATCTTCTCCTCGACGACTTCGCCTGGGTGAATCTCGCCATCCGGGAGATGCTTGTACGTCTCGTTGTCGCTCATGTACTCGGGCAGCAGATGGCGGCGGTTCGACGTCGCGTAGATCAGCACGTTGTCCGACTGCGCGGCGATCGAGCCGTCGAGCGCCACCTTCAGCGCCTTGTAGCCCGACTCGCCTTCCTCGAACGACAGGTCGTCGCAGAACACGATGAAGCGCTCGGGACGTTGCGAGATCAGGTCGACGATGTCGCCGAGATCGTGCAGGTCGTCCTTGTCGACTTCGATCAGACGCAGCCCGTCCTTCGCATACGCGTTCAGGCACGCCTTGATCAGCGACGACTTGCCGGTACCGCGCGCGCCGGTCAGCAGCACGTTGTTCGCCGGCTTCTGCTGCACGAACTGCCGCGTGTTCTGGTCGATCAGCCCTTTCTGGCGATCGATGTTGTGGAGGTCGTCGAGCGTGATCGACGACACGGCCGGCACCGGCTGCAGATAACCGCGCCCCTGGCGCTTGCGCCAGCGGAACGCGTGTGCGGCATTCCAGTCGACCGCTGCCTGCGCGGGCGGCAACATCCCCTCGAGACGACCGAGCAGCGCTTCCGCGCGTGTCAGAAACTGTTCAAGCTTGTCCATGTCGTTCAGGCACTCCCGATCAGGAGCGGTAATCCGCGTTGATGCTCACGTAGTCGTGCGACAGGTCGCACGTCCAGATGGTGGCCTGTGCGTCGCCGCGGCCAAGCAGCACGCGGATCGTGATTTCGCTCTGCTTCATCACGCGCTGGCCGTCCTCTTCCTGGTAAGCCGGGTTGCGGCCGCCCGCCTTCGCGACGAGCACATCGTCGAGATAGAGGTCGATCTTGCCAACGTCGAGATCCGCAACGCCCGCATAACCGATCGCCGCGAGAATCCGGCCGAGGTTGGGGTCGGATGCATAGAAGGCGGTCTTCACAAGCGGCGAATGGCCGATCGCGTAAGCGATCTGGCGGCATTCCGCGACGCTCTTGCCGCCTTCGACCTGCACCGTCATGAATTTCGTCGCACCTTCGCCATCGCGCACGATCAGCTGCGACAGCACCTGCGCAACTTCCGTCACCGCATCGCGCAGCGCCGCATAGGCCGGCGAATCCGTCGACGTAATCGCCGGCAGCGTGCTCTTGCCCGACGCGATCAGGATGAACGAGTCGTTCGTCGACGTGTCGCCGTCGATCGTGATGCAGTTGAACGAGCGGTCGGCCACTTCCTTCACGAGCGTGTCGAGCACCGGCTGCGCGACGTTCGCGTCGAACGCGAGGAAGCCGAGCATCGTCGCCATGTTCGGCTTGATCATGCCGGCGCCCTTGCTGATGCCCGTCAGCGTGACCGTGTGACCGTCGATCGTCACCTGGCGCGACGTGGCCTTCGGCAGCGTATCGGTCGTCATGATCGCCTGCGCGGCGTCGAACCAGTTCGCGGCCTTGCGGTTCGCGAGCGCGGCCGGCAGCCCGGCCTTCAGGCGGTCGATCGGCAGCGGTTCGAGGATCACGCCGGTCGAGAACGGCAGCACCTGCGCCGGCTCGATACCCGCGAGGCGGGCAAGTTCCGTGCAGGTTTCACGCGCGTTCGCAAGGCCCGGCTCGCCGGTACCGGCGTTGGCATTGCCCGTATTCACGACGAGCGCGCGAATGCCCGCACCGCCCGCGCGCACCTTCGCCAGATGCTCGCGGCAGACGATGACCGGCGCCGCGCAGAAGCGGTTTTCGGTGAACACGCCCGCGACCGTCGCGCCTTCGTCGACGGAGATGACCAGCACGTCCTTGCGATTCGGCTTGCGGATGTTCGCTTCCGCCCAGCCGAGCGTGACGCCGGCGACGGGATGCAGTTGGGCGGGATCGATCGACGGAAAATTGACAGCCATGGGGCACACCTGCCAGATGGAAAATGCCGGCGTGCGCCGGCATCGATTGGAAGAACCGGCGGCCGCATGCGCGGGCCGCCGCAACTCAGATCACGCGCTCGAAGCTGCGAACCGAGCGGCGCGCGTCACGCGCGCCGCCGTCGATCATGACAGCTTCCCGTGACATTGCTTGTACTTCTTGCCGCTGCCGCACGGGCACGGGTCGTTGCGGCCGACCTTCGGCATTTCACCGCCGGGGCCGCTGTGCGTCATCGCGCTGCCGACCATGTCGGCCGTCGCCGTGGCCGCCGCGGCAGCCGTGACGTTCGCCACCGGCGCACCGGCTTCCGCGTAGTCGGCGTGCTGGTACTCGACGTTCTCGAGATGACCTGCGCGCTCCTCGATCTGCTCGGCCGCTTCCTCGAGCTGTTCCGGCGACTGGATCTGCACGTTCATCACGACACGCGTGACTTCCTGCTTGATCGCCTCGAGCATCGCGGCGAACAGCTCGAACGCTTCGCGCTTGTATTCCTGCTTCGGGTTCTTCTGCGCGTAGCCGCGCAAGTGGATGCCCTGGCGCAGATGGTCGAGCGCCGCGAGGTGCTCGCGCCACAGGCGGTCGACCGTCTGCAGCATCACCGAGCGCTCGAATGCGCTGAACGATTCGCGGCCGACCATCGCGACCTTCGCCTCGTACTGCTCGTCGGCGGCCGTCATCACGGCGTCGAGAATCTCCTCGGCCGTAATCGACGACGACTCGTTCACCATTTCCTGGATCGCGAGGTCGAGCTGCCAGTCGTTGCGCAGCGCTTCCTCGAGCTCGGGCACGTCCCACTGCTCTTCGATGCTGCCTTCCGGCACGAACTGGCGGACGACTTCGGCGATCACGCCGTGACGCATCGCGGAGATCGTCTCGGTGATGTCGTGCGCTTCGAGCAGCTCGTTGCGCTGCTGGTAGATGACCTTGCGCTGGTCGTTCGACACGTCGTCGTATTCGAGCAGCTGCTTGCGGATGTCGAAGTTGCGCGCTTCGACCTTGCGCTGCGCGGACTCGATCGAGCGCGTGACGATGCCTGCCTCGATCGCCTCGCCTTCCGGCATCTTCAGGCGATCCATGATCGAACGCACGCGGTCGCCCGCGAAGATGCGCAGCAGCGGATCGTCGAGCGACAGGTAGAAGCGCGAAGAGCCCGGATCGCCCTGGCGGCCCGCACGGCCGCGCAACTGGTTGTCGATCCGGCGCGATTCGTGGCGCTCGGTGCCGATGATGTGCAGGCCGCCAGCGGCCTTCACCTGCTCGTGCAGCGTTTCCCACTCGTCGTGCAACTGCTGGATGCGGCGCGCCTTTTCGTCGGCCGGGATCGCGTCGTCGGCCTCGATGAACGCGGCCTGCTTCTCGGCATTGCCGCCGAGCACGATGTCGGTACCGCGGCCGGCCATGTTGGTCGCGATCGTGACGCGCTTCGGACGGCCGGCTTCCGCGACGATCGCCGCTTCGCGCTCGTGCTGCTTCGCGTTCAGCACCTCATGCGGCAGCCCGGCCTGCTTCAGCAGGTGCGACAGCAGTTCCGAGTTCTCGATCGACGTCGTGCCGACCAGCACCGGCTGGCCGCGCTCGTAGCATTCGCGGATGTCGCGGATCACCGCGTCGTAGCGCTCCTTGGCCGTCTTGTAGATCTGGTCCTGCTTGTCGATCCGCTTCGGCGGGCGATTGGTCGGGATCACGACCGTCTCGAGGCCGTAGATCTCGTTGAATTCGTACGCTTCGGTGTCCGCGGTACCGGTCATGCCCGCGAGTTTCGCGTACATCCGGAAGTAGTTCTGGAACGTGATCGACGCGAGCGTCTGGTTCTCGCTCTGGATCTTCACGTGTTCCTTCGCCTCGACCGCCTGGTGCAGGCCGTCGGACCAGCGGCGGCCGGCCATCAGGCGGCCCGTGAATTCGTCGACGATGACCACTTCGCCGTTCTGCACGACGTAGTGCTGATCCTTGTGGAACAGCGTGTGTGCGCGCAGCGCCGCGTACACGTGGTGCATCAGCGTGATGTTCTGCGGCGCGTACAGGCTCTCGCCCTCGCCGATCAGGCCCCATTCGGCGAGCAGGCGCTCGGCCTTCTCGTGGCCCGATTCCGTCAGGAACACCTGGCGGGCCTTCTCGTCGAGCGTGTAGTCGCCCGGCTTCTCGACACCCGTGCCGTCGGCCTTCTCTTCGCCGATCTGGCGCTCGAGCAGCGGCGGCAGTGCGTTCATCCGCACGTACAGCTCGGTGTGATCCTCGGCCTGGCCCGAAATGATCAGCGGCGTGCGCGCTTCGTCGATCAGGATCGAGTCCACTTCGTCGACGACCGCGAAGTTCAGTGCCCGCTGCACGCGCGCGTCGGTCTCGTAGACCATGTTGTCGCGCAGGTAGTCGAAGCCGAACTCGTTGTTCGTGCCGTACGTGATGTCCGCCGCGTAAGCCTGCTGCTTCTGGTCGTGCTCCATGCCGGACAGGTTGATGCCGACCGACAGACCGAGGAAGTTGTAGAGGCGCGCCATCCATTCGGCGTCGCGCTGCGCGAGGTAATCGTTGACGGTCACGACGTGCACGCCGCGGCCGGCCAGCGCGTTCAGGTACACGGGCAGCGTCGCGACGAGCGTCTTGCCCTCGCCGGTGCGCATTTCCGCGATCTTGCCGTAGTGGAGCACCATGCCGCCGATCATCTGCACGTCGAAGTGCCGCATCTTCAGCACGCGCCGGCTGGCCTCGCGACAGACCGCGAACGCCTCGGGCAGCAGCTTGTCGAGCGACTCGCCGGCCGCGACCCGCTGGCGGAATTCGTCCGTCTTGCCGCGCAACTGGTCGTCCGTCAGCTTCTCGATCTGCGTTTCGAGCGCATTGATCGTCGCGACGGTCTTTTGGTATTGCTTGACGAGCCGCTGGTTGCGGCTGCCAAAAATTTTCTGGAGAAAACCGGTTGTCATCGGATCGGATCCTGCGTCGCAGCACCGGCGCCCGGCGCGTGTTGCGCGCCCCGACGCCCGAGCCTCGGCGGCTTAGCGAATTAGTGGACTCAAACGTCGAATTTTAGCACGCGGGAAAGCGTGCGCCCGTGTCTCGGCCGGACGGGCACTGCGCGCCTACGGCCGGGCCCACGGGGCGAAAGCCGCCCGTGCACGGGCCCGCGCGGGTACAATCGGCGTCAACGTCCGCGCGCGTGCGCGCCCGAAGAATGTCTCGATGAACCGATTTTCCAAGCGTTTCGGCCCGCTCGCCGCCTATCGCCCGCAACCCGTGTCCAAAGTGCTCGGCCGCACCGACGCGTTCGCGGCACTGCGCGCCGGCGTCGAGCAAATCGCGTCGCTGCAGCGCGATCTTGCCGCGCTTCTGCCCGACTACCTGGCGAACCACGTCGAACCCGGCTTCGTGAAGGACGGCACCCTGACCCTCTTTGCCGCGCACAACGCGCTGGCCGCGCGGCTGCGGCAGGTCGAGCCGCGGCTGCTCGGCGATCTGCAAAAGCGCGGCTGGCCGGTCTCGACGCTGCGCGTGCGCGTGCGCCCGAAGGATGCGCCGGAGCCGCCGCACGTGAAGCAGGCGCGGATGACGTCGGTCGGCGCGGCCGCGTTGCGCGATCTGGCCGATCATCTCGAACCGTCGCCGCTGCAGGCCGCGCTTGCGCGGATGGCGGCCCGGCACGGCGCAAAGTCGCGCTGACGGCCTACGCCGCCGGCATCGTCCGGCCAACAAAAAAGCAGCCCGAAGGCTGCTTTTTTGTTGCTTGCGCCGAACACTGTTCAGGCGAAGGCCGTCTGCGCGTCGAACGCGAAACCCTTCGGCGCGGCCTGCGGATCGTCGAACGTGACGATCTCGTACGCATCTTCGTTCGCGAGCAGCTCGCGCAGCAGCGCGTTGTTCAGCCCGTGGCCGGACTTGTACGCCGTGTACGACGCCAGCAGCGGATGGCCGATCACGTACAGGTCGCCGATCGCGTCGAGCATCTTGTGCTTCACGAACTCGTCGTCGTAGCGCAGCCCGTCGTTGTTCAGGATGCGGTACTCGTCGAGCACGATCGCATTTTCCATGCTGCCGCCGCGGGCGAGGCCCATCTCGCGCAGCATCTCGGCCTCATGCGCGAAACCGAACGTGCGTGCGCGCGCGATCTCGCGCACATACGACGTATTCGCGAAATCGACCTCGAGCTCCTGGCCGGTCTTGTCGACGGCCGGGTGACGGAAGTCGATCGAGAATTTCAGCTTGAAGCCGAAGTACGGATCGAGACGCGCGAACTTGTCGCCGTCACGGATTTCGACCGTCTTCTTCACCTTCACGAAACGCTTCGGCGCGTTCTGCTCCTCGATCCCGGCGGACTGGATCAGGAACACGAAGGTCGCCGCGCTGCCGTCCATGATCGGGATTTCCTCGGCCGTCACGTCGACATAGAGGTTGTCGATGCCGAGGCCGGCACATGCCGACATCAGGTGCTCGACGGTCGACACGCGCACGCCATCCTTCTGCAGCACCGACGCGAGCCGCGTATCGCCGATCGACGTTGCCGCCGCGGGAATGTCGACGGGCGTGGGAAGGTCGACGCGGGAGAACACGATGCCCGTGCCCGGTGCGGCGGGACGGAGCGTCAGCTCGATCTTGCGGCCCGAGTGGACACCGATACCCACGGTCTTCACGATGGATTTGATGGTGCGCTGCTTCAGCATGATGTTCTTCGTCGTGATTGAAGATATCAATCAGGAGTTATATTCAATAGGAGGGATTATAGCGTAATTCCCTATTCAACGCAGTTTGAAACTGCGTATCAATCTGTTTCGGCTGTTTACCCCTGCCGATACGGGACGGGCCGATGCCCGGAACGGAGGCGTTTCCGGTCATCAGCCCGTGTTACAACTGCACTGAGGCCGGTGAGCAGCGTTGCCGGCAGGCAACGGCGCACCGCACGATCAGGACGTCAACGTCGCGAGAACACTCGCCGCATCGCTCACTTCGAATTTGCCCGGCGCCTCGACGGCCAGCGTCTTGACCACACCGCCGTCAATCACCATCGCGTAGCGCAGGGAACGAATCCCCATGCCACGCGCGGACAAATCCTGCGTCAGCCCCAGCGCATGAGTGAAAGCCGCGCTGCCGTCCGCCATCATGCGCACCTTGCCCGCGGTGTGCAGATCACGTCCCCATGCGCCCATCACGAATGCGTCGTTGACGGACACGCACCAGATCTCGTCGATTCCCGCCGCGCGCAGTTGCTCGGCGTGTTCGACGTAGCCCGGCACATGCTGCGCCGAACAGGTCGGCGTGAAAGCGCCCGGCAATCCGAAGATCACCACCCGCTTTCCCGCAACCTGATCGCGCACGCTGCAGGCGTTCGGCCCCAGCGTGCACCCTTCGCGCGCGTCGTCGATGTACTCGAACAGTTGCGCGTCGGGCAGCGCGTCGCCCACTTGAATCATGGCTGGTCCCTCATAGCGATACGGTTTTTCAGCGTGTCGCGGACAGCACGGCCCATCCCGCCCCGCTTGTGCGGAGAGGGCACGTTTCCCGGCCCGGCGTCGCAGCCGACGCGGCCTGTCGTGGTCCGTAGCATCCGTCACGCCGGCGATACCGCGGCAGTTTCGCCGCGGCTTCGCCTGTGTTTGCGTCAGTCAGCCTGCTTGCGCAGGAAAGCCGGGATGTCGTACGTGTCGACACCCTTCTCCTGCAGCGCCTGCACGTGCGATGCCGCGGTTTCACGCGAATTGCGCCACACCGCCGGCGTATCGAGTGCGCCGTAGTCGGCCGTGCTGACGTGATGCGCCGGTGCATAACCGTGCGACACCGCGCTGACCGGCTGGTTGTCCGTACCCGTGCGCAGCAGCGTCATCGGTGCCGACTGCTGCTTCTTCGCCGCACGGCCCAGACCCGTTGCCACGACCGTCACGCGCAACGCATCGCCCATCGCGTCGTCGTACACCGCACCGAAGATCACCGTCGCATCTTCCGCCGCGTAGCTCTTGATCGTGTTCATCACTTCGCGCGTTTCCGACAGGCGCAGCGAACGGCTCGACGTGATGTTGACCAGCACGCCGCGTGCGCCCGACAGGTCGACGCCTTCGAGCAGCGGGCTCGCCACGGCCTGTTCCGCCGCGAGGCGCGCGCGATCGACGCCGGCGACCGTTGCCGTGCCCATCATCGCCTTGCCCTGCTCGCCCATCACCGTCTTCACGTCTTCGAAGTCGACGTTCACGAGGCCATCGACGTTGATGATTTCAGCGATGCCTGCCACCGCGTTGTTCAACACGTCGTCCGCGCACTGGAAGCACTTGTCCATCTCGGCGTCGTCGCCCATCACGTCGAACAGCTTGTCGTTCAGCACGACGATCAGCGAGTCGACGTGATCCTCCAGTTGCTGCGAACCTGCTTCAGCGACGCGCATGCGCTTGCCGCCTTCGAACTCGAACGGCTTGCTGACGACACCGACCGTCAGGATGCCCATCTCCTTCGCGATCTGCGCGACCACCGGTGCCGCGCCCGTGCCCGTCCCGCCGCCCATGCCGGCCGTGATGAACACCATGTGCGCGCCGCGCAGTGCGTCGGCGATGCGCTCACGCGCTTCTTCCGCTGCCGCACGGCCCATTTCCGGCTTCGCACCGGCGCCGAGGCCCGTATTGCCGAGCTGGATCACCGACGATGCGCGCGAACGCGACAGCGCCTGCGCATCCGTGTTCATCACGATGAAATCGACGCCCTGCACGCCGCGGTTGATCATGTGCTGGACGGCATTGCCGCCAGCGCCGCCAACGCCGACCACCTTGATGATGGTGCCGTTGGTCTCGGTTTCCAGCATTTCGAATTCCATGTTGCCTCCGTCAAGAGAAAAACTGCTAATCGGCCGTTATTCGGCAGGAGATCGGGCAACCCCCTGTCGCGCGCCAGCCGCCGGCACCAGCGCGAATTTCGAGATTCGGTTTGTCAGAAGTTGCTCAGGAACCATTCCTTCATCCGCGAGAACACCTGCCCCGCGTTGCCGGACTGCACGGCGACCTTGCGGCCGCGCATGCGCTGGGCACTGCCTTCGACGAGCAGCCCCATCGCCGTCGAGTAGCGCGGATTGCGCACGACGTCGGAGAGGCCGCCTGCATACTCCGGCGCGCCGATGCGCACCGGTTTCAGGAAAATGTCTTCGCCGAGCTCGACCATGCCGGGCATCATCGACGCACCGCCGGTAATGACCACGCCGGAGCTCAGGAGTTCTTCGTAACCCGATTCGCGCACGACCTGCTGCACGAGCGAGAACAGTTCCTCGACGCGCGGCTCGATCACGGCCGCGAGCGCCTGGCGCGATAGCGTGCGCGGACCGCGTTCGCCGAGGCCCGGCACTTCCACCATTTCGTCCGGATCGGCGAGCGCCTGCTTCGCGATCCCGTAGCCGACCTTGATGTCTTCCGCATCCGGCGTCGGCGTGCGCAGCGCCATCGCGATGTCGCTCGTGATCTGGTCGCCGGCGATCGGAATCACCGCGGTGTGGCGGATCGCGCCTTCGGCGAAGATCGCGATGTCCGTCGTGCCGCCGCCGATGTCGACCAGCACCACGCCGAGATCCTTCTCGTCTTCCGTCAGCACCGCCAGCGACGACGCGAGCGGCTGCAGGATCAGGTCGTTCACTTCCAGCCCGCAGCGGCGCACGCACTTGACGATGTTCTGCGCGGCGCTCACCGCGCCCGTCACGATGTGCACCTTCACTTCCAGCCGGATGCCGCTCATCCCGATCGGCTCGCGCACGTCTTCCTGGCCGTCGATGATGAATTCCTGCGTGAGGATGTGCAGCACCTGCTGGTCGGTCGGGATGTTGATCGCCTTCGCGGTCTCGATCACGCGCGCGACGTCGGTCTGCGTGACTTCCTTGTCCTTGATCGCGACCATCCCGCTCGAGTTGAAGCTGCGGATGTGGCTGCCGGCGATCCCCGTGAACACGTTGGTGATCTTGCAGTCGGCCATCAGCTCGGCTTCCTCGAGCGCGCGCTGGATCGACTGCACGGTGGCCTCGATGTTGACCACCACACCTTTCTTCAGACCCTTCGACTCGCTCTGGCCGAGACCGATCACCTCGTAGTGACCTTCGCCTTTCAGCTCGGCGACGATGGCCACCACCTTCGACGTGCCGATGTCGAGGGAAACCAGCAGATCCTTGTAGTCTTTGCTCATAAAGTGCTCTTGCGTGTGATCTCTCGTTACTTCTTGCGCTTGTCGGTATCGGTCAGGAACCGCATGCCTGCCGCGCGAATCGCGAATCCGTTCGGATAACGCAGGTCCGCGTACTCGATGTCGTTGCCCCAGCGCTCCGTGACCGCCGGCCAGGCGGCGACCAGGCGCTGGCTCCGGTCATGCAGCGACTCGCTGTTGCGTTCCTTGCCCAGCTCGACCTGCATGCCGTTCGACAGCTTCACCGTCCACGCGTACCGCGCCGACAGCGTCACTTCTTCCGGCGCCGCCTTCAGCGGCGCAAACCATTTCCCGAAGTCGCGATACCGCGTGACGACTTCCTTCGCACTGCCCTCCGGGCCGTCGAACGCCGGCAGTTCCTGATCCAGCTCGCCCTGGTTCGCGGTGAACAGCTCGCCGTCGACGCTCACGAGCTGGTCGCTGCCCCAGGTCCCGAGCGGTTTGTACTCCTCGAGCGTGACAGCCAGCGCATTCGGCCACACCCGGCGCACGCTCGCATGGCGCACCCAGGGCATCTGCTCGAACGCGGCGCGCGCGGCGTCGAGATCGACCGTGAAGAAATTGCCCTTCAGCCGGCCGACCACGCCCGCGCGTACCGTCGGCGAATTGATGTGCTCGGTGTCGCCGTCGATCCGGATTTCCCGCAACGCGAACGTCGGGCGCTGGATCAGCCAGTAGCAACCGGCCGCCGCCAACACGAGCAGCAGCAGCGCGTACAGCGCGCTGGCGGCAAGGTTGAGTTGGCGAACGTTGTTCCACATACGTCGTTCCGTTCCTGCGTCAGTCGTTGAGCGTGAGCGACAGCACCTTCACGACCAGCTCCGAATAGCTGATGCCGACCGCGCGCGCGGCCTTCGGCGGCAGCGAGTGGTCGGTCATGCCCGGTGCGGTGTTCACTTCCAGGAAGTACGCATTGCCATCGGCGTCGAGCATGAAGTCCGCGCGACCCCAGTCGGTGCAGCCGAGCACGTCGAACGCACGGCGCGCGACGCGCTTGAGCTCCGCTTCCTTGTCGGCGGGCAGCCCGCACGGGATCAGGTATTGCGTGTCGTTGGCGATGTACTTCGCGTGATAGTCGTAGAACTCGCCGGCCGGCACGATCTTGATCACCGGCAGGTCGAGATCGCCGGCGATGCATGCGGTGTATTCGCCGCCGCCTTCGATACTCTTCTCGACGATCACGATCGGGTCGTGCTTCGCGGCTTCCTCGAGCGCAGCCGGCAGCGCATCGGCCGTCTTCACCTTCAGCACCGCGACGCTCGAGCCCTCGCTCGCCGGTTTCACGAACAGCGGCAGGCCGAGCTTCGCGACGATGTCCGTCGCGCGCGCCGCGAGGTCGTCGCCGCGCAGCACCGTCTCGAACGGCGGCGTCGGCACGCCCGTCTGCTGCCAGACGAGCTTCGTGCGGAACTTGTCGAGGCCGAGCGCCGACCCGAGCACACCGCTGCCCGTGTAACGGATCCCGTAGAAATCGAGCGCGCCCTGGATCTGGCCGTTCTCGCCGTAACCGCCGTGCAGCGCGTTGAACGCACGCACGAACCCTTCGTCCTTCAGCGCCGCCAGCGGGCGCTCGGCCGGGTCGAACAGGTGCGCGTCGATGCCTGCGTCGCGCAGGCCCTGCAGCACGAGCTGGCCGGACGTGAGCGAGACCTCGCGCTCCGAGGACTCGCCGCCGAACAACACCGCCACCTTGCCGAAACGTTTCGGATCAATCCCGCTCATGTCATGCCTTCTGTTGAGTGTGCTGCGCGACCTTCGCCGGCACGCCGCCGATCGAACCCGCGCCCATCGTGATCACCACGTCGCCGTTCTGCGCGACCTTCGCCAATGCGTCCGGCACGTCGTCGACCGTCGCGACGAACACCGGGTCAACCTTTCCTGCCCCGCGCAGCGCGCGCGACAGCGCGTCGCCGTTGGCGGTCGAGATCGCGGCCTCGCCGGCCGCGTAGACTTCCGTCAGCACCAGCGCATCGACCGTCGACAGCACGTTGACGAAATCGTCGAAGCAATCGCGCGTGCGCGTGTAGCGGTGCGGCTGGAATGCCAGCACGAGGCGGCGGCCCGGGAACGCGCCGCGCGCGGCCGCGATCGTCGCGGCCATCTCGACCGGGTGATGGCCGTAGTCGTCGATCAGCGTGTACTGGCCGCCGTCCGCGGTCGGCACCTCGCCGTAGCGCTGGAAACGCCGGCCGACGCCGTTGAATTCGGCCAGCGCCAGCTGAATCGCGTCGTCCGACACGCCAAGATCGGTCGCGATCGCGATCGCCGCGAGCGCGTTCTGCACGTTGTGCAGGCCCGGCATGTTCAGCACCACCGCGAGCGGTGCACGCCCTTCGCGGATCACCGTGAAATGCATCCGGCCGTCGCGCGCGTCGATGTCTTCCGCGCGCACCTGCGCGTCCGGCGACAGCCCGTAGCGCACGACCGGCTTCGAGATGAACGGGATGATCTGCCGCACATTCGGATCGTCGACGCATACGACCGCGCTGCCGTAGAACGGCAGGCGCTGCGTGAATTCGATGAACGCCTGCTTGAGCCGCGCGAAATCGTGGCCGTAGGTGTCCATGTGGTCGGCATCGATGTTCGTGATGACTTCGATCACCGGATACAGGTTCAGGAACGACGCGTCCGACTCGTCGGCCTCGGCGACGATGAAATCGCCCGTGCCGAGCCGCGCGTTCGCGCCGGCGCTGATCAGCCGGCCGCCGATCACGAAAGTCGGGTCGAGGCCGCCCGCGGCGAGCACGCTCGCGACGAGGCTCGTCGTGGTGGTCTTGCCGTGCGTGCCGGCGATCGCGATGCCCTGCTTCAGGCGCATCAGCTCGGCGAGCATCACCGCGCGCTGCACGATCGGCACGCGCTTCGCGCGCGCGGCCAGCACTTCCGGGTTGTCCGAGCGCACGGCCGTCGATACGACGACCGCATTCGCGCCCTCGATGTTCGCCGCGTCGTGGCCGATCGCGATCCGTGCGCCGAGCGCCTGGAGACGATCGGTCACCGCGTTGCGCGAGAGATCCGAGCCGCTGACCTCGTAGCCGAGGTTGACGAGCACTTCGGCGATGCCGCTCATGCCCGCGCCGCCGATCCCGACGAAATGAATGTGTTTGACGATGTGTTTCATTGCAATATTTCCAGGTTCGCGCCGGCCGCCTTCGCGCACACGCGCGCGACTTCGTCGGTGGCCTCGGGCTTCGCCAGCGAGCGCGAACGTTCCGCCATGTCCGCGAGCGATGCCCGCGACTGGCCGCGCAGCCAGTCGGCGAGCAGTTCCGCCGACAGGTCGCGTTGTTGCACCAGCACGGCCGCGCCCGCATCGGCGAGGAACGCGGCGTTGCTCGTCTGGTGATCGTCGACCGCGTACGGGAACGGCACGAACAGCGCCGCCACGCCCACCGCCGCGATCTCCGACACCGTCATCGCGCCCGACCGGCAGATCACGAGATCCGCCGCCGCATACGCGGCCGCCATGTCGTCGATGAACGGCACGAGCCGCACGTCTTCGCCGGCCGCGAAACCGGCCGCTTCGTAATTCGCCTTCAGCGCGTCGATGTGCTTCGCGCCGGCCTGATGCACGATGCGCGGGCGTTCACCCGGCGTCAGCATCGCCAGCGCGCGCGGCACGACTTCGTTCAGCGCGGCCGCACCGAGGCTGCCGCCGACGACCAGCACGTTCAGCGGGCCGCTGCGCGACGCGTAGCGTGCTTTGGGCGCTTCGGTGCCGGCAAGTTCCGCGCGAATCGGGTTACCGGTCCATTCCGCGTGCGGCAGCGCGCCGGGGAATGCGACGAGCACGCGTTTCGCGAATTTCGCGAGCACCTTGTTCGTCAGGCCCGCGATCGAATTCTGTTCATGCAGCACGAGCGGACGCCCCGACAGCGCCGTCATCACACCCGCCGGGAACGTGATGTAGCCGCCCATCCCGAGCACGACGTCGGGCCGCACGCGGCGCAGCGCGGCGAGGCTCTGCCCGCATGCGCGCAGCAAGTTGAACGGCAGCGTCAGCTTGGTCTTCAGGCCCTTGCCGCGCAGCCCGCCGAACCGCACGTATTCCATCGGAATGCCGTGCTTCGGCACGAGCGTCGCTTCCATCCCGGCCGGATTGCCGAGCCACACGACGCGCCAGCCCGCCGCCTCCATCCGGTGCGCGACCGCGAGCCCCGGGAACACATGGCCCCCGGTGCCGCCTGCCATCACCATCAGCGTGCGTTGCGACGCGGTCATACCTTCCCCCCGCGCATCAGCACCCGGTTTTCATAGTCGACCCGCAGCAGCACCGCGAGCGCCACGCAGTTCAGCAGAATGCCGGAGCCGCCGTAGCTCACGAGCGGCAGCGTCAGGCCCTTGGTCGGCAGCAGCCCGAGGTTCACGCCCATGTTGATGAAGGTCTGCGCGCCGAACCAGATGCCGATGCCCTTCGCCATCAGGCCCGCGAACGTGCGATCGAGTGCGAGTGCCTGGCGGCCGATCTCGAACGCGCGGCGCACGATCCAGTAGAACAGCAGGATCACGACCAGCACGCCGACGAAACCGAGCTCCTCGCCGATCACCGCGAGGATGAAGTCGGTATGCGCTTCCGGCAGATAGTTCAGCTTCTCGACGCTGCCGCCGAGGCCGACACCGAACCACTCGCCGCGTCCGAACGCGATCAGCGAGTGCGTGAGCTGGTATGCCTTGCCCTGCGCGTAGCGCTCGTCCCACGGATCGAGGTACGCGAAGATCCGCTCGCGACGCCACGGCGACAGCCATACGAGCATCGTGAAGGTGCCGACCGCCGTCGCAACGAGGCCGCCGAACAGCTTGCCGTTCACGCCGCCGAGGAACAGCACGCCCATCGCGATCGCCGCGACGACCATGAATGCGCCCATGTCCGGCTCGAGCAGCAGCAGCGCACCGACCAGGCCGACCGCGAACGCCATCGGCAGGAAGCCTTTCGCGAAGCT
Source organism: Burkholderia sp. ZZQ-2 (assembly GCF_050768715.1). Lineage (NCBI taxonomy): Bacteria > Pseudomonadati > Pseudomonadota > Betaproteobacteria > Burkholderiales > Burkholderiaceae > Burkholderia > Burkholderia sp. ZZQ-2. The sequence continues at coordinate 49,560 of NZ_LDVA01000265.1, forward strand.
CTGCATGTATTCCTGCTTGCGCACCGTGTAGTTCGCCGCGTAGATCGTCACCGCGAGCTTCATGATTTCCGACGGCTGCATGTTCGTGATGCCGAGCGGAATCCAGCGGCGCGCGCCGTTCACGCCCTTGCCGACGTGCGGGATCAGCACGATCACGAGGCCGACCAGCGCGATCAGGAAGAGATGCGGCGCGTATTTGTCCCACGTCGACACCGGCACCCGGAACGCGATCACCGCCGCGATGAACGCGACGACGAGCGATACGCAGTGGCGCATCAGGAACGCGTAATCGTGATACGCCGCGTATTTCGGCGAATCGGGCATCGCGATCGACGCCGAATACACCATCACGACGCCGAGCCCGAGCAGCGCGATCGCGACCCACAGCAGCGAGTAGTCGAAGTCGAGCATCCGCGAACGGCTCGGGCGCACGCCGTTGACGACGCTCGCGAGGCCGCCGGTCGCGGCGCGCGTGGCCGACGCGACGCGGCCGCCCGCGGCATTGCCGCCGGTGTCGCGCCGATCGTTGAAACGGGAGACGAGGCGATCGGACCAGCTCATGGCGTCGCTCCTTTGTCGATGGCGATTTCGTCGACCGCCGCGCGGAACACATCCGCGCGATGGGCGTAGTTCCTGAACATGTCGAGGCTCGCGCATGCAGGCGACAGCAACACCGCATCGCCCGGCTCGGCGAGGTCGGCCGCCGCGTGCACCGCGCCTTCGAGCGTCGTGTGGTCGGCGAGCAGCACGCCCGTTTCGGCGAGCGTGTCGCGGATCGCCGGCGCGTCACGGCCGATCAGCATCACCGCGCGGCACCAGCGCGCGACCGGCGCGACCAGCGGCGCGAAGTCCTGGCCCTTGCCGTCCCCGCCCGCGATCAGCACGATCTTCTGGGCGAGCCCGTCGAGCGCGGCAACCGTCGCGCCGACGTTCGTGCCTTTGCTGTCGTCGACGTAGTCCACGTCGTCGATCGTCGCGATCACTTCGACGCGATGCGCTTCGCCGCGGTACTCGCGCAGCGCGTGCAGCAGCGGCGCGGCCGGCAGGTCGATCGCGCGTGCGAGCGCGAACGCGGCCAGCGCGTTCGCCGCGTTGTGCAGCCCGCGGATACGCAGTGCGTCGGCCGGCATCAGGCGCTTCTGAGCGATGTCGGGCGTGTGCGCGGCATCGCGCTTGCGCCGGCGGCTCGTCGTCGCCGCTTCGTCCGGTGCATCGCGATCGACGGCTTCCACCAGCCACGCGATGCCGTTGTCGCGCGACAGACCGTAGTCGCCGTCCTGCACCGGTTCGTTCAGGCCGAACGTGACCGTACGCGGCGCGTCGGCCGCGCCGGCTGCCGGCGCGAACTTCATCACGGCCGCATCGTCGCGGTTCAGCACGCGCGTCGTCGTCGCGCCGAAGATCCGGCCCTTTGCTTGCGCGTACGCTTCGAAGCTGCCGTGCCAGTCGAGGTGGTCCTGCGTGATGTTCAGGATCGCGGCCGCATCGGGCGCGAACGTGCGCGCGGTCTCGAGCTGGAAGCTCGACAGTTCGAGCACCCATACGTCCGGCAGCGCGGTTTCGTCGATCGCGCCGGCGAGCCGGTCGAGCATCGCCGGGCTGATGTTGCCCGCGACCGCGACCTTCTCGCCCGAGCGCTGGCACAGCAGGCCCGTGAGGCTCGTCGTCGTGGTCTTGCCGTTGGTACCCGTGATCGCGAGCACCTTCGGCTGGTAGCCGCTCGTGCCGAGCGCACGCAGCGCCTGCGCGAAGAATTCCAGCTCGCCCCACACCGCGATGCCGCGCTCGTTCGCGGCCGCGACCAGCGCCGCGAGCGCCGGTTCGAGCGGCGACAGCCCGGGGCTCAGCCCGACGAGCTCGATGCCGCCGTCGAGCAGCGCAGGCGTGAACGCCCCGCCGACGAACTCCGCATCGATGCCTTCGGCCTGCAGCGCGGCAAGGTTCGGCGGCGCCTCGCGGGTATCGGCAATGCGCAGCCGGCACCCGTGCCTCGCGCACCATCGCGCGATCGCGAGACCCGATTCCCCGAGCCCCAGTACGAGCACCATCGGCCGTTGCCGATCTCCAAACATCTCGCCAGACATCCTTGTTACCTTTCCTTTACCGCAGCTTGAGGGTGGTCAGACCGAACAGGCACAGCATCAGCGTGATGATCCAGAAACGCACGACCACCTGCGTTTCCTTCCAGCCGGACAATTCGAAATGGTGATGCAGCGGCGCCATCTTCAGCAGGCGCCGCCCTTCGCCGTAGCGCTTTTTCGTGTACTTGAACCACGACACCTGCAGCATCACCGACAGCGTTTCCGCGACGAAGATGCCGCCCATGATGAACAGCACGATTTCCTGGCGCACGATCACCGCGACCGTGCCGAGCGCGCCGCCGAGCGCCAGCGCGCCGACGTCGCCCATGAACACCTGCGCGGGGTGCGTGTTGTACCAGAGGAACGCGAGCCCTGCCCCGCCCATCGCGGAACAGAAGATCAGCAGTTCGCCCGCGCCCGGGATATGCGGGAACAACAGGTATTTTGAATAGACCGCACTGCCCATCACGTACGCGAACACACCCAGCGACGCGCCGACCAGCACGACCGGCATGATCACGAGGCCGTCAAGGCCGTCGGTCAGGTTCACCGCGTTGCTCGCGCCGACGATCACGAAGTACGTCAGCACGATGAAGCCCCACACGCCGAGCGGATAGCTGATCGACTTCAGGAACGGCAGCATCAGGTCGGCGCGTGCCGGCAGCCCCATCGACAGGCCGCTCCTCACCCACGCCATGAACAGGTCGAACACGCGCACGTTGTTCGCCTCGGACACGCTGAAGGCGAGGTAGACGGCCGCGAACAGCCCGATCACCGATTGCCAGAAATACTTCTCGCGCGACGACATCCCGCGCGGGTCCTTGTGGACGACCTTGCGGTAATCGTCGACCCAGCCGATCACGCCGAAACCGAACGTGACGAGCATCACGATCCAGATGAAACGGTTCGTCAGGTCGCCCCACAGCAGCGTCGCGACCGCGATGCCGATCAGGATCAGCACGCCGCCCATCGTCGGCGTGCCGGACTTGACGAGGTGCGTCTGCGGGCCGTCCTTGCGCACGGCCTGACCGACCTTCATTTGCGTCAGCTTGCGGATCACCCACGGTCCGCACACGAGCCCGATCCCGAGCGCGGTGATGGTGGCCATCACCGCCCGGAACGTGAGGTACGTGAACAAGCGCAAAAAGCTTGCGTCTCCTTGCAGCCATTGCGCCAGCGCCAGCAGCATGCTTCCTTCCTTCTACTCAGTGTGCAGCGGGCGCCGTGCCCGCCGCGGGTTGGTTCGTCAGCGCGTCGACCACGCGCTCCATCTTCATGTACCGCGAGCCCTTCACGAGCAGCGTCGCCTGCGCGCCGTAACCGGCCGCGAGCAGCGCCGCCACGAGCGCGCCGACGTCGTCGAAGTGGCGTGCCGTGTCGCCGTACGCCGTGCACGCATCTCGCGATGCGTCGCCGAGCGCGAACAGCGCGTCGATCCCGCGCTCGCGCGCGTATGCACCGACCTCGCGATGGAAAGCCGGCCCTTCGTCGCCGACCTCGCCCATGTCGCCGATCACCAGCACGCGCGGCGCCGGTTGCGTGGCGAGCACGTCGATCGCGGCACGCATCGAATCGGGATTCGCGTTGTACGTATCGTCGACGACCGTCGCACCCGCGAGGCTGCCCGCGATCGCCTGCTTCACCTGCAGCCGGCCCTTGACCGGCTCGAACGATTCGAGACCCTGCTTGATCGCCGACAGCGCGACGCCGGCACCCAGCGCCGCGGCCGTGGCGGCCAGTGCGTTGCGCGCGTTGTGCTCGCCGAGCGCGCGCAGCCGCACCGTGACGGCGCCCGCGGGCGTATCGATCGCGAGTTCGCCGCCGTGAAGACCGCCCGTGACCTGCGCGTCGTTCTGCCGTTCGGCATCGTGCAGCGCGAAATCGAGGATCCGGTTGCCGGTCGCCGCGACGCGCCAGATGCCCGCATACGCGTCGTCGGCCGGGAACACCGCAACGCCGTCCGGCGGGAGCGCGTGAATCACGGCCGCATGTTCGAGCGCGACCGCTTCGACCGTCGCCATGAATTCCTGGTGCTCGCGCTGCGCGTTGTTGACGAGCGCGACCGTCGGCGCCGTGAGACGCGCGAGGACTTCGGTCTCGCCCGGATGGTTCATCCCGATCTCGATCACCGCGAGACGATGTGCGGCCGACAGGCGCAGCAGCGTCAACGGCAGGCCGACGTCGTTGTTCAGGTTGCCGGCCGTCGCGAGCCGCGCGTCGGCGCCGACCGCCGCCGCGAAGATCGACGCGATCATTTCCTTGACGGTCGTCTTGCCGTTGCTGCCCGTCACCGCGACGAGCGGCAGCGCGAATCGTTTGCGCCAGCCATGTGCCAGTGCGCCGAGCGCGGCACGTGTTTCGCCGCCTTCGATCGCCGGCATCGTGACGCCCGTCGGCACGTGCGCGACGAGCGCCGCCGCCGCACCGCGCGCAGCGACATCGCCAAGGAAGTCGTGCGCGTCGAAGCGCTCGCCTTTCAGTGCAACGAACAGGTCGCCGGGGCCGACTGTGCGGCTGTCCGTCGACACGCGGTCGAACGTGACGCCCGCATCGCCGTGGACGGTTGCGCCGGGAATCAGGCGAGCGACTTCGCCGAGACTGAGCATCGTCATTCGGCGCCTCCCTTGCCGTGCGTCGCGCGCGCTGCCAGCGCGAGCCGCGCGTGATCCTGGTCGGAGAACGTACGCTTCTTGCCCATGATTTCCTGCGTGCCCTCATGGCCCTTGCCGGCCAGCACAACGACATCCTCGCGTGCGGCGCCGCGCACGGCCTGCAGGATCGCGCTCGCGCGATCCTCGATACGACGTGCGTGATCGGCCGCGGTCATGCCCGCGACGATCTGGTCGATGATGCGCTGCGGATCCTCGCTGCGCGGGTTGTCGCTCGTGACGACGGTTTCATCGGCGAGCCGCTCCGCGATCGCGCCCATCAGCGGGCGCTTCGTCGCATCGCGATCGCCGCCGCAGCCGAACATGCAGACGAGCCGGCCGCCGCGCGCCGTGGCGATCGGGCGCAGCGCGTCGAGCGTCTTTTCGAGCGCGTCGGGCGTGTGTGCATAGTCGATCACGACGAGCGGTTCGTCGTTCTGCAGCCGGCCGCCGAGCCGCTGCATCCGTCCGTTGACGGACTCGAGCCGCGCGATCTCGGCGAGCGCCGCGTCGAACGGCAGGTCGGCCGCGAGCAGCGAGCCGAGCACCGCGAGCAGGTTGCTGACGTTGAACGTGCCGAGCGTGCCGACCTCGACGTCCGCTTCACCCCACGACGAACGCAGGTGGAACGCCGTGCCGGTCGCGGTGGCGCGCACGTCGAGCGCGACCAGTTCGCGATCGGCGTCAGGCGCCGGTGCGTCGCCGATCCCGTACGCGATCGTACGCACCCGGCCGGCGAGCTTCTCGAGCAGGCGCCGACCGGCTGCATCGTCGCGGTTGACGACTGCCGCGCGCAGGCCGCGCCACGCGAACAGCTTCGCCTTCGCGGCCTCGTACGCATCGAACGTGCCGTGATAGTCGAGGTGATCCTGCGTGAGGTTCGTAAACACCGCGATGTCGAAACCCGTGCCGTTCACGCGCCCTTGGTGCAGCGCGTGCGACGACACTTCCATCGCCACGGCCTTCGCGCCCGCGTCGCGCAACTGCGCGAGACTGCGCTGCAGTTGCGGCGCGTCGGGCGTCGTGAACCCCGTCGGCACGAGCTGGCCGGGCATCCCGGTGCCGAGCGTGCCGATCACCGCGCACGGCTGGTGCAGCGCCGTCAGCGCGGCGGCGATCCATTGCGTGCACGAAGTTTTGCCGTTCGTGCCGGTCACGCCCACCGCAAGCAGGCTGTCGCTCGGATTGCCGTACCAGCCGCTGGCGATCTCGCCGGCGAGCTGGTCGAGCGCCGGCACGGCCAGTGCAACGGGCACCGCCGGCGCCGCGGCCAGCCCTTCCGGCTGATACAGTACGGCGGCCGCACCGCGCGCGACGGCATCGACAATGAAAGCGCGGTTGTCGGCCCCGTCAACCGCATAGGCAAAAAACACGTCGCCGGCCTTGAGGCTGCGCGTGTCGGCATGCAGTTGCGCTGCGGGGGCCACATGCTGATGCAGCCACGCAAGCGCGGCTGCGATCTGCTGATGCGCCGGATGGGAACTGCGAGCGGCGCTCATCGAACAACTCCTGGTGAATTACGCGTCGTGCTGGACACGATCATATGCTTCGCACCGCCACCTGCGGCCAGCTTTTGCGGCCCCGCTGCGGAAGGTGCTGCCGGCGAATCGTCAGACACGACGAGTTGCTTGATCGGCATGTTCGGCGGCACGTTCAGCGCACGCATCGTGTCGCCGGCGATCGCCGAGAATACGGGGCCGGACACCTGGCCGCCGAAGTGGCTGCCGGCGGTCGGCTCGTCGACCGACACCGCGACGACAATGCGCGGATTCGGCATCGGCGCCATCCCGACGAACGACGCGCGGTACTTGCGCGTGTAGCCGTGCCCCTCATGCTTGTACGCGGTACCGCTCTTGCCGCCGACGCGATAGCCCGGCACGGCCGCATCGGGCGACGTGCCGCCCGGCGCCACCACCGTTTCGAGCATCGCGCGCACTTCGCGCGCGGTGGTCGGGTTGAATACCTGCGTGCCCACGACCGGCTGATTGGGGTCGGTCTTGAAAATGGTCACGGGCATCAGCTCGCCGTCATGCGCGATCGCCGTGTACGCGCGCGCAAGCTGGAACAGCGACACCGACAGGCCGTAGCCGTACGACATCGTCGCCTGCTCGATGCGACGCCAGCTCTTCCACGGACGCAGGCGGCCGGCCACCGCGCCCGGGAACCCGACCTTCGGCGCCTGGCCGAGGCCGATGCTCGTATACATATTCCACATTTCCTCGGGCCGCATCGTCATCGCGATCTTCGTCGCGCCGATGTTGCTCGACTTCTGGATCACGCCGCCGACCGTCAGCGTGCCGAAACCCGCGTCGTCGGTGATCGGTGCGCCGTCGAGCACGAAATGCCCGTTGCCCGTCTCGACGAGCGTGTTCGGCGTCACGCGATGCAGGTCGAGCGCGAGCGACACCGTAAACGGCTTCATGATCGAGCCCGGCTCGAACACGTCGGTCATGATCCGGTTGCGCAACTGCTCGCCCGTCATGCGCGAGCGGTCGTTCGGGTTGTACGTCGGGTAATTGACGAGCGCAAGCACCTCGCCGGTGCGCACGTCGACGACCATCGCCGCGCCGGCCTTCGCCTTGAACTTCTCGACGGCAGCCTTCAGGTTCGCGTACGCGATGTACTGGATCTTGCTGTCGATCGACAGGTCGACGTCGGTGCCGTTGTGCGGCGGGATCTGCTCGGCGACGTCCTCGACGATGTGCCCCAGCCGGTCCTTGATCACGCGACGCACGCCCGACGTGCCGGACAGCATCTTCTGGTCGCCGAGCTCGACGCCCTCCTGCCCTTCGTCCTCGACGTTCGTGAAGCCGATCAGGTGAGCGGTGATCTCGCCTTCCGGATAGAAGCGCTTGTACTCGTTGCGCTGATAGATACCGGGAATGTCGAGGGCGGCAACCTTGTCCGCGACGTCGATCGGCACCTGGCGCTTCACGTAGACGAAACCCTTGTCTTCCGACAGCTTCACGCGCAGTTCCTTCGACGTCATGCCGAGGAGCTTGCCGAGCTGGTTGACCTTGTCGGCATCGAGATCGTCCGGCACCGCGTCGGGAATCGCCCAGATCGCACGCACGGGCAGGCTCGTCGCGAGCACGAGCCCGTTACGGTCGAGGATCTTGCCGCGCGTCGCCGGCAGTTCGAGCGTGCGCTGGTAGCGGCTTTCGCCCTGCTTCTGGTAGAACGCGTTGCCGGGCCCCTGGATCCAGAACGCGCGCGCGGCCAGCGCGACGAACGCCATGAACAGCAGGAACACGACGAGCTTCGAGCGCCACATCGGCAGATGCACGCCCAGCACCGGGCTCGACGAGAACTTCACGTTCTGGCGCTTCTGGGACGGCTTCATCGCGCGCCTCCCTTGCCCTTGCCGGCCGTGTCCGCCGATGCCGGGATCGGTGCATCGATCGCCTTCGCCGCGCCCGGCGGCAGCGTCAGGTATTGCGTGCGGCCGGTCGAGATCGGCTGCATCTTCAGCGAATCGTTCGCAAGCTGCTCGATACGCGACGTCTTCGACAGCGCGCTCTGCTGATATTGAAGCTGCGCGTAGTCCTGCTGGAGCTGACGCTCCTGCGACTGCGCGCGCTGCAGCTGGATGAAGATCTGGCGCTGCTGGTTCGTCGAATTGACGACCGACAGCGCGCAGCCCATCACGATGATCAGCAGGAAGATATTGAAGCGGCTCATGGCGTGACGCGCTCCGCAATGCGCATCACGGCCGAGCGGGCGCGCGGGTTCGCGGCGACTTCCGCTTCACTCGGAAACTGGCGGCTGATGATCTTGAGCGGCGGGCTCGGGAGGTCGACGGCGCGGATCGGCAGGCGACGATCGACCGCAGGCGCACTCGCGTGCGCCTGCATGAATCGCTTGACGATCCGGTCCTCGAGTGAATGAAAGCTGATGACCACCAGCCGCCCCCCTTGCTCCAGCAACGACAGTGCCGCGTCTAGTACGACTTGCAGGTCCGCAAGCTCTTGATTGACGTGAATCCGTATAGCCTGAAAGGTGCGGGTTGCCGGATCCTTGCCCTTCTCACGGGTTTTGACGACGTGACCCACGATTTGGGCAAGCTCGCCCGTGGTGTCGAGAGGCCCAAGACGGTCGGACTCTGCCCGGCGAGCAACAAGCGCCTTTGCAATCTGAAAAGCAAACCGTTCTTCCCCATAATCCCGTATCACCTCCGTCAATTCCTGCACCGAAGCCCGTGCGAGCCATTCCGCCGCCGACTCGCCGCGCGTCGGATCCATCCGCATGTCCAGCGGGCCATCGGCGCGGAAGCTGAAGCCGCGCGCCGGATCGTCCACCTGCGGCGAGGACACGCCCAGGTCCAGCAACACACCCGACACCTTCTCGACGCCGCGCGCCGCAAGCGCGTCGCACATCGATGCAAAGCTGTCATGCACGATCGAGAAGCGCGCATCCTCGATGCCTTGCGCCGTCTCGATCGCTCGCGGGTCCTTGTCGAACGCAATCAGCCGCCCGACCGGCCCCAGCCGCGCGAGCACCGCACGGCTATGACCGCCGCGCCCGAACGTGCCGTCGACATAAACGCCGTCCGGCCGCGTCACGAGCGACTCGACCGCTTCATCCAACAGCACCGTCCGATGCCGCAATTCGTTTCCCATCGCGGGCGTCTCCGTCACCGCAATCAGAACGTGAAATTCTTCAGCGCGTCGGGCATGCCCTGCGCCATCGCCGCCTGCTCCTTCGCGTTGTAGGTCTGCGAATCCCACAGCTCGAAGTGACTACCCATTCCCAACAACATGACTTCCTTTTCCAGTCCAGCTGCCATGCGCAGCTCGGGCGATACAAGAATCCGGCCGGCGCTGTCGAGATCGACGTCCATCGCATTGCCGAGAAAAATGCGCCGCCACCAGTGCGCGTCCATCGGCAGCGCGGCGATCTTGGCGCGGAATACTTCCCATTCGGGGCGCGGAAACAGCAACAGGCAGCCGTCCGGGTGCTTGGTCACAGTCACCCGTCCTTCTGCCTGTCCTTGCAGCGCTTCGCGATAGCGAGCCGGCACCGACATCCGCCCTTTCGCATCGAGCGTCAGCGCCGACGCCCCTTGGAACACTTTCCGCTCTCCCGTTCAGGGCACCGAAGCACCCGCTCAATGCTGAGAATTTAGCCGGAATAGCCCGCCAAATCACACAAAAATACACTTTCTCACACTGTCTCCCACTTTAGAGGAAGGGTGTGGCACGGTCAAGGGAGCGGCCCGCTTTTTTGACGAATTTTGTTAGTTAGAACAAGGACTTACGCGCACATGCTCATGCTGCCCCTCATTCCAAAAACCGTTATAAATGAATGAGCTAGTGCAACTTGTGAAGGTGATACGTGAGAAAGACGGGCCAGACGGGTGTGCGGACGGGGCTTTCGGGGGCGGGAAAACGAGGAATAAACGGGCGGTATCAGCGGCGGGGAGCCGGGGCGACGTCACGCATCGCCCCGGTGCGAATCTCACAGATAGTACGCAGTGCTCGTCATGACTTTCGACGCGGCGCGCATCAGCATTCGCGCGGGCAGCGGAAGTTCGATCCCGCCTGCGTCGGCGGCGGCCTTGCCGTGCTTCACCTCGTCGATACGCATCTGGTCGACGATCGCGCGCGACGCGGTATCGGCCGCCGGCAACTCGGACATATGGCCTTCGAGATGGCTCTCGACCTGCCGTTCGGTCTCTGCCATGAAGCCGAGACTGACCTTGTCGCCGAGCGCGCCAGCCGCCACGCCGATCGCGAGCGAACCCGCATACCAGAGCGGGTTCAACAGGCTCGGGCGCGAGTCGAGCTCTTTCAGGCGGTGCGCGGTCCACGCGAGGTGATCCTCCTCCTCGCGCGCGGCTTCCTCGAACATCGCCTTCGCGGATGCCGTGCGCGCGGTGAGCTTCTGCGCCTGGTACAGCGCCTGAGCGCAGACCTCGCCGACGTGGTTCACGCGCATCAGCCCGGCGGCATGCGTACGCTCCGCGGGCGTCAGTTCGACGGCGGGCGCCTCGGCCGGCGCGGGCACCGGCCGGCTCATCCGGCTAATGCCCGTCAGCGACCGCAGGCCGCGATCGAATTCGCTGATCAGTTCATCAAACACCATCCTGTTCTCCTGGCTGCATGTGCCGCCGCGAGCGGCAAGGGCACGAGTCCGCTGCGTAACCGACTTGATTATTCAGCGGAAATTGCGGTTAACCCGTGATTTTAACCATTGTTGCATAAAGGAAACATGGCGGCCTTGAGCTGCGGCATTTCGCTTTGTGGCAAAAACCGGTTTTGCTACATTACGTGCGACTTCTTGCGAAGTTGATGGGGCCCGTCAACAGAACATAACTATCCGCCCCGCCAGAAAAATTCAGTGATTTTTGGAGATCCGTTAATGAAAAAGTCGCTTCTCGCGCTCGTCGCGCTGGGCGCGTTCGCTGGCGCTGCCCATGCGCAAAGCAGCGTGACGCTTTACGGCATCATCGATGAAGGCCTGCTCTTCAACAACAATGCGGGCGGCAAGCACCTGTACAGCATGGCCAGCGGCGTGATGCAAGGCAGCCGCTTCGGCCTGCGCGGCACCGAAGACCTCGGTGGCGGCCTGAAGGCGATCTTCACCCTCGAAAACGGTTTCGACGTGAACAGCGGCAAGCTCGGTCAGGGCGGCCTGATGTTCGGTCGTCAGGCCTACGTCGGCCTGTCGAGCCAGTACGGTACGGTCACGCTGGGTCGTCAATACGACTCCGTCGTCGACTTCGTCGGCCCGCTCGAGGCAGGCGACCAGTGGGGCGGCTACATCGCCGCTCACCCGGGCGACCTCGACAACTTCAACAACGCCTATCGCGTGAACAACGCGGTCAAGTTCACGAGCCAGACCTATGGCGGCTTCTCGTTCGGCGGCCTGTACAGCTTCGGCGGTCAGGCAGGCCAGTTCTCGAAGAACCAGGTCTGGTCGCTCGGCGCAGGCTACAACAACGGCCCGCTGGTCTTGGGCGTCGGTTACTTGAACGCACGTACGCCGAACCAGTTCGGCGGCATGTTCAACAACGGTTCCGCGTCCTCGTCGGTCTCGTCGCCGATCTATGGTGCGTACGCGAACAACGCGAACACGTACCAGGTCATCGGTGCAGGCGGCGCATACACGTTCGGTGCAGCAACGATCGGCGCGACGTACTCGAACACGAAGTTCAAGGGCTTCTCGGCAGGCCCGTTCGTGAACCAGACCGCGACGTTCAACAACGGCGAAATCAACTTCAAGTATCAGCTGACCCCGGCGCTGATTCTCGGCGCGGCGTACGACTACACGCAAGGCAGCAAGATCGACGGCAACTCGGCAGCCAAGTACCACCAAGGCTCGCTGGGCGTCGACTACTTCCTGTCGAAGCGCACCGACGTCTACGCGATCGGCGTGTACCAGCACGCATCGGGCAACGTGCTCGACGCGAACGGCGACGTGATCAAGGCAACCGCGTCGATCAACGGTCTCGCCGGTTCGAGCACCAGCAACCAGGTCGCGGCACGCGTCGGCATCCGTCACAAGTTCTAATCAGCTTGCCTGACAAGCCGCAGCATATTGAAGGCGCCTCCGGGCGCCTTTTTCTTTTGCGGGGCAGAACCGCAAAGCCGGAGCGCGGCGAATCGCGCCGGGCGTTGCGCGCTCGTCGTTGGGGGCCATGCCGCTTGCCTCTGCAGCCATCGAAACGCACGGCCGCCGCCGCAAGCCCATTCCGGAGGCAATCTCGTTCGGAGACAAACCTCCTCGGGGCCGCGCTGCAAACAAAAAGGCCCGGCATGTGCCGGGCCTTTCCCTTCGATCGACCGCGACGTTACGCGCGTCCGTCGCGCAATTCGCGCCGCAGGATCTTGCCGACGTTCGTTTTCGGCAGCTCCGTACGGAACTCGACCAGCTTCGGCCGCTTGTAGCCAGTGAGGCGCTCCTTGCAGTAGGCGAGGATGTCCTTGTCGGTGAGCGCCGGGTCCTTCTTCACGATGAACAGCTTCACGGCTTCGCCGGAATGCTCGTCGGGCACGCCGACCGCCGCCACCTCGAACACGCCCGGATGCGACGCCACCACGTCCTCGACTTCGTTCGGGTACACGTTGAAGCCCGATACGAGAATCATGTCCTTCTTCCGGTCGACGATCTTCACGTAACCCCGTGCATCCATCACGCCGACGTCGCCCGTCTTGAAGAAGCCGTCCGCGAACATGACCTTCGCGGTCTCGTCCGGTCGGTTCCAGTAGCCGGCCATCACCTGCGGCCCGCGGATGCAAATCTCGCCGGGTTCGCCGAGCGCGACGTCGTTGCCGGCATCGTCGCGAATCGCCACTTCGGTCGACGGCAGCGGCAGGCCAATCGTCCCGCTGTATTCGGTCGCCGTCACCGGGTTGCAGGTCGCGACCGGCGACGTTTCGGACAGCCCGTATCCTTCGATGATCGCCGTATGGGTCTTTTCATACCAGCGTTTCGCGACGCCTTCCTGGATCGCCATGCCGCCGCCGTTGGCGATCACGAGCTTCGACAGGTCGAGCTGATTGAATTCGGGGTGGTTCAGCAGTGCGTTATACAGCGTGTTGACCGCCGGGATCGTCGAGATCTGGTAGCCCTTCAGCTCCTTGATCATGCCGGCGATGTCGCGCGGGTTCGGGATCAGGATGCCCATGCCCCCGGTGCGCATCGTCAGGAAACCGCAGACGGTCAGCGCGAACACGTGATACAGCGGCAGCGCGACAACGGTCACGAACTGTTTCACCTCCGGAAACTTCTCGTGAGCCGGATGATGCCAGGCGCCGGCCTGCAGCACGTTCGACACGATGTTCCGGTGCAGCAGCGTCGCCCCCTTTGCCACGCCCGTCGTCCCGCCCGTGTATTGCAGGAACGCGACGTCATCAGGGCCGATCTTCTGGGCCTTGAATGCCTGCCGCGCGCCTTCCGACAGCGCGGCCTTGAAGCGCGTGAACGACGGCAGTTGCCAGGCCGGCACCATCTTCTTCACGTTGCGCACGACGTAGTTGACGAGCCATCCCTTGATGCCCAGCAGATCGCCCATCGACGCGACGACGACGTGCTTGACGCTCGTATTCGCGATGACAGCCTGCAGCGTCGACGCGAAATTCTCGAGGATGACAATCGCCTCCGCGCCGCTGTCCTTCAGCTGATGTTCGAGCTCGCGTGGCGTGTAGAGCGGATTGACGTTGACGACGGCGTAGCCTGCGCGCAGTACCGCGGCGATCGCCACCGGGTACTGCAGCACGTTCGGCATCATGATCGCAACGCGCGCCCCGCGCGCAAGACCGCGCGATTGCAGCCAGGCGCCGAACTGGCGCGACAGCTTGTCGAGTTCGCCGTACGTAATGCCCTTGCCCATGCAGACGAACGCCGTGCGGTCGCGGTACTGGCGGAAGCTTTCGTCGAGCAGGTCTGGAACAGAGGGATACGGAGACGCGTCAATTTCGGCTGGAACGCCGGGTGGGTACGATTTCAGCCAAATTTTGTTCATACTGCGCGTCTCCTCACGGATTTTCGAATGATCGTGCTAAAACGCATCGTAACGGCTCGCCCGTCCCGATACAACAGGGTTAGATGTCCACTTCGAACTTCCGTGGAGATTCGTCGGATGATACGGTGATATTCGGTCAAATGCGTTCAACTTCCACAAGGCAATCGTAAAACGTCGCCGAATTGCCGAGATCGGTGAGCGCCTGGCTCGTCACCTCGTTCGCGTTCCTGCCGTCCGGAGACAGCTTCTTCCACCAGATCGACAACCCGACGACGAGCCCTGCACGTGCGCGATCGGTAATTCTGGCGAGCGCCTGCATCGAGCCGCGGTCGTTGAAGATGCGAACGAGATCGCCCTCCGCGATGCCCCGTGCATCGGCATCCGACGGGTGAATGTCGAGATGCGGTTCGCCTTCGGTATGACGCAGGCTGTCGACGTTCACGAACGTGCTGTTCAGGAAGTGACGGGCCGGCGGCGAAATCATCGCGAGCGGATAGCGCGCGGCGAGTTCGGGTGCCGCCTCGGCCGATTCGAACGGCGGCAGGTAGTCGGGCACAGGGTCCACGCCCATCTGCTCGAGCCGCGGGCTGTAGAACTCGCACTTGCCGGACGGTGTACGGAAACCGCCGTTCGCGAACGGCGCCTCCGGCAGCTTGAGTTTCAACCAGCCGTCGCGCTTCAGCGTGTCCCAGTCGCTGTCGAGTGCCGGATCGTCCCAGCGGAGGGCCACGCGCGCGATCTCTTCGTCGCTGTGATAGAGCGCGGGCTCGTCCAACCCCATGCTGCGCGCGATCCCGCGGAAGATCTCCGTGTTCGGCCGCGCGTTTCCCACCGGAGGAATCGACGGCAGGTTCGCCATCACGTAGGTGTGGCCATACGATTTGTGAATGTCCAGATGCTCGAGCTGCGTGGTTGCCGGCAGCACAATGTCGGCGAAATCGGCGGTATCTGTCTTGAAATGCTCAAGAACCACCGTGAACAGATCGTCACGCGCGAACCCCGCCGCGACTTTCGAGGAATCCGGCGCGACCGCCACCGGATTCGAGTTGTACACGATCACCGCTTCGACCTTCGGTCCGAAGGTGGCATCGCCCGGGTGCAACAGCGCGTCGCCGATCGCGTTCATGTTGATGATGCGCGGCAGTTTGTGCGGCCAGCCCGGCATCAAGTCCGGGCGCAGCAGCGCAGCCTGGTTGACCGGCGCGGATTCCGAAGACGAGAGCAACAACCCACCGGCCCGATCGCGCCATGCACCCGTCAGCGCCGGCAGACTTGCGATCGCCCGTACCGCGTTGCCACCGCCGCGGACGCGCTGCATGCCATAGTTCAGGCGGATCGATGCCTTCCGGGTAGCGCCGTAACGACGCGCAAGATCGATCAACTCCGACGCGTCGATGCCGCAAATCTGCGCGACACGATCCGGCGGATAGGACATCGCCCGTTCCTTGAGTGCGTCGAAACCGAGCGTATGGTTGGCGATGTAGTCATGATCGAGCAGGTCTTCGGTAATCAGCACGTGCATCATGCCGAGTGCGAACGCGCCATCGGTACCCGGTTTCAACGCAATATGCTGATGACACTTCTCCGCTGTCAGCGAACGGTACGGATCGATGGCGACAAGACGGGCGCCTCGGCGCTTCGCTTCCTGCGCACGCGTCCAGAAATGCAGACTCGACGCGATCGGGTTCGCTCCCCATATCAGAATCAGTTCGCTTTCCTCGAAATGC
The DNA here is from genome assembly GCF_050768715.1 of Burkholderia sp. ZZQ-2. Taxonomy (NCBI): domain Bacteria; kingdom Pseudomonadati; phylum Pseudomonadota; class Betaproteobacteria; order Burkholderiales; family Burkholderiaceae; genus Burkholderia; species Burkholderia sp. ZZQ-2. The sequence goes on from NZ_LDVA01000265.1 coordinate 65,482, forward strand.
TCGAGATGCATACCGAGACTGCCGCCATATGTGTACCGTAACCCCGCAGCACCGGCCGCCGCGCAGATCGTGCGCTCGAGCCGCGAGGCGCCCAGTTTGTGGAAGAACCGCTGGGCGATGCCCTCCCCTTGCACGAGCCCCATCGTCCCCGCATAGCTGTACGGCACGATCGCTTCCGGTGCGCGCGCCGCGATTTCACCGAGACGACGGCCGATCTCGTCGAACGCCTCGTCCCAGCTGATCGGTACGAAATGCCCTTCCCCTTTGGCGCCGATGCGCTTGAGCGGAACGGTGAGGCGATCGGGATGATGAACGCGATTGGCGTATCGGCTGACTTTCGTGCACAACACGCCTTGCGTCGGCGGATGGTCAGGATCGCCCGTGACCTTGATCGCCCTGCCGTTTTCGACGGTCACGCGCATTGCGCACGTGTCCGGACAATCGTGCGGGCAAACGGCCCGGGCTACCTGAATCGCGGCGTTCATCGTTTTGAGTGCATAGATGGGGATTCGGAAATTTTACGTGGACACGCCGAATAAAGCGTTCATTTCGTTCGGATTCAGGGTTATCTGACCAAAAATCGATTCGAGGAAGCCGGGATAGTTTCGGTTGCACCACGCGTCATCTGCGAGGGAGGCTTGTATGGCCCGTCCGATATGCGTTGTCGACGATGGAAGGCAGATCGTGCACGACGTCGCTAATCGGTACACGGAGAGGAGGGAGTTGCGGTTTTGATCGGAGATACGACCAAGAGATCAAGGGATCGCGAATGATATCGGTCACTTCGGAAAACCAGGCGTTGCGATTGGGTGCACCTGGGAGTCATGGAGAATCGGCACCCCCGGCCCCAGCTCGAGTAGCAGCCAGGCCACAAATCCCGATCACTCGCGCATTTCCGTCGCCGAAATGCAAAAACCCCCGCCTTTCGGGCGGGGGTTTCTGGCTTAGGGAGCCTGACGATTACCTACTTTCACACGGGAATCCGCACTATCATCGGCGTAGAGTCGTTTCACGGTCCTGTTCGGGATGGGAAGGGGTGGGACCGACTCGCTATGGTCATCAGGCAAAGAGGGTTGTCCTGCTGGCGTGGCCAACAGAACCAATCTTGGAAGAAGCAGTAATTTTGAGTTGTGTGTATCACACACGAGAATCCAACTTGTCGCTCTGGATCTTGCGGCCGGTGCTGTCGCACGGCGCCGATCTACAAGGCAGACTTGTTATAGGATCAAGCCTTACGGGCAATTAGTATCAGTTAGCTGAACGCATTACTGCGCTTACACACCTGACCTATCAACG
>NZ_LDVA01000266.1:0-60885 GCF_050768715.1 Burkholderia sp. ZZQ-2
CAGCGTGTCGCGGGCACCGCGCTCAGGTGCCGGTGGCCGGCCGCCGTGAACGCTTCGCAGATCGTGCGGAACCACGCGCGATCGACGACGGCCAGCACGCGGCGCCCGTCGGGCAGCGCATCCGGATCGAGCGCGATGTGACAGCCGAGCGGATCCTGGATCAGCTGATCCTCGACGATATTGGGCAGCGCCTGGCGCAGCTTCGGACCCTTGAGCGGCGGCACGGTCGCAGCCAGCAGCAGCACGTCGCGCGCGGCGACGATCAGCACCGTCGCATTCGCGCGCGGCAGCAGCGCCAGCGCGGCGCGGCCCGCGCGCTGCACGTGGCCGGCCTTGTCGACGAGCGTGAACGGCAGCTCGGGCCACTGCCATTCCTGCAACGGCACGGCAGGCTCGCGCGGCGGCAAAGAAACAATCAACGTGCTCACAAGAGCTCCTCTCCCGAATGGCGTCGTTATAGCTGGTCGCGAATGCGCACGACCCGTGTCGAATGCGTGGTCGGATCACGATACACGAGCGAGGTGCGATCGACCTCCGCGCGTTCGTGCTGGATCCGGCCATGCACGATGAAATAGCTCGAATTGACGTCGACGAGACTCGAGTCGAGCGTCACGTTCGGCGGTGCACCGGCGCCGCGCAGCGCGAGCTGCACATCGGCGACGTTGCGGAAAAACACGGTCTCGCGGCGCGACACGAGCGCCTGCGCGGACGACACGCTCATCCCCGGGATCAGCGCCGCGATCACCTCGGCCGGCGCGGTGTTCATGTTCACGGGCGTCGTGGTCGGCAGCACGGTGACGAACGGGCGCAGCCGCGCGACCATCTCGGGCGTCACGCCGTCGACGTCGAGCAGGCTGTCGACCCCCGTCATCATCAGCGGCGCGGGCCCGCGGTCGCCGCCCGTCATGCCGGGATCGTCGGTGAAGCCGCCGCCGCCCTGCTGATCGGTCGCCACCGGCGCGGTGACCGGCGGCGCCGTGCCGCCGCCCGGCAGCGTCGGCATCTGGAAACGCGTCGCCGAATTCAACAGGCCCGCGCGCACCTGCAGCGCGACGCGTTTCGCGAACGCGCCGTCGTAGCCGAGCGTCGTCAGCAGGCGCTGGAACGCCTGGACCTGCGTGACGTTCAACTGCAGCACGCCGGGCGCCGGCGACGCCACGAGGTTGCGCAGGTTGAACTTCGCCTGGGCGTCCTCGATCGAGCCGGAGATATAGGTGTCTTCGCCGCCGGTGTCGTTGGGCGCGCCGATCCGCCCGAGGAAGTCCGACAGTTTCGTCTTCGCGATCGGCACGCCCCAGATGCCGCCGAGGTACGTGATGCCGGGCGCCGTATCGCCTTCGGAGCGCAGGATCATCCGCGTCCAGTCGAGCGCGCCGCGCGCGACCCACTGCGCCTGCGCGATCTCGCGCTGGTTCTCGATGCGGCGGATCTGCACCTGCTGGCGCCACAGCATCCCCGAGACGAGGATCGCCGACAGCGCGACGACGAGCAGCGCGGTGATGATCGCCGCGCCGCGCTGGCGGCCGCGTGCCCGTGCGTGACCGGCAGCACGGGCGGCAGGCAATGAACGGGGAGGGCGCGCGCGCATCGTCATTCCCCGACGAGGAAGATGCGCGTGACCGGCACGCGCAGCGACGTCGCACCGATGCTGACCTGCAGCCCCGTCACCGCGCGCGTCGGCGGCGCGTTGCCGAGCTGCGGCACCTTGAGCGCATCGTTGTTCTGCGCGAGCGCGTCGTCGGCCGTCTGCAGGTTGGTGGTCCAGCCCACGCGCGGCACGTACAGCTTCGCGTCGATCGCGCCGACGCCGCCCATCAGCGCGACCCAGCTCCAGCCTTCGACGCTGCTGTCCTTCAGCATGCCGCGCAGCCGGTTCGCGTCGTCGATCGGCGGCGACGCGTAGCGCACGACCCGCCCGCCGGCGATCCGGTAGCGGACCACCTGCAGCCGCGGCGCGACGCCCGGCACCTCGAGTTCGCGGACGATCTGCAGCGTGTTGCCGGCGACGCCGATCGCCGGCTGGCCGGCTTCGTCGTCGGTCGCGGCGAGCCGCGCGTCGATGCGCATCTGGTCGAACATCTGCGCGAACACGCGTTCGTCTTCCATCGCGGCCGCGACCTTGTCGCGACCGCGCATGATCTGGTCGAGCCCGCGCCACGCGAGGATCGCGACCACCGCGAGGATCGCGATCGCGATCATCAGCTCGATCAGCGTGAAGCCGCGGGCGGGGCGGGCGAACGGGCGTCGCATCGGCGCGTCAGAGCGGACGGCTGGTTTCATTCGCGACCACCGTCACCATCTGCGCGAGCACGCCGGCCTGCCCGGGCGTGCTCACCGAAATCCGGACGCGCCGGAACACCGGGTTGGGCGTGGTGCTCACGCGCTGCGTGCAGACGAGCTGCACGTTGCCTTGCGAGCAGTCGAAACTCTGCTCGCCGATCTCCGGCCACGCATGCGTGAGCCGCATCTGCGCGAGCGCGTTGTCGGCGCTCCAGCCGGCGAGCAGCCGGCGATGAAGATCGGAGGCGTTGGTCGCCATCGTCCCGACCGCGCGGATCGACGCGGCGAGCGCGACCGCGATGATCGCGAGCGCGACCAGCACCTCGATCATCGTGAAACCGCGCCGCGCATGCAGTCCCGTTGGGGCATGGCGGTGCGATGAAGCAACGGGGAAGGGCAGGCGACGACGCATCGTCATTGCACCTCGTAGCGGCCGTTGCCGGTGCCGACGATCGTCGCGCTGCCGGCGGCCGAATGCAGCGTCACGCGCACCGGCGTGTCGATGCTCTCGGTGCCGAACACGACGCGGCTCGCGCGCGTGTCGGACCCCGGATAGTCAATGTCGGCGCCCGTAACGCCGCCGTCCCAGTCACGCGGGCGCAGCAGGTCGTCGCGCAGCGTGCGCCAGCCGTCGGGCGAGCTCACGTCGAAACGGAAGCCGTGTGCGGTCGGCTGCCATGCGATCGGCCGGGCACGCACCTGCGCCTCGTCGCCGGCGGTCTCGAACAGCAGCGCGATGCGCTGCGCTTCCTCGCGCAGGTCGGTACGCGGATTGCGCGTGAGCGACAGCGACGCGAGCGACACGAGCAGGCCCGCGATCACGAGCACGACCAGCATTTCGAGCAGCGTGAAGCCGCGCGTGCGACGCCGCCGCGCACCGTGCTTCGTCGGCCCGCCGTCGGCATGCGCCGGCACGGACGAAGCCGCGCCGCGACGCACACGGCGGTCGCGACCGCAGCGGGAGGTCGTGCGAATGGCGAGCATGAAGAACGGGAACGAAGCGTCGGGCCGGTCAGTGAGCGCTTATTGCCACGAACCGATGTCGGTATCGTTGCCGTCGCCGCCTTCCTTGCCGTCGGCGCCGTAGCTGAACACGTCGATCTCGCCGTGCACGCCCGGGTTCAGGTACTTGTACCCGTTGCCCCACGGATCGTTCGGCAGGCGCTCGAGATAACCGCCGTCCTTCCAGTTGTTCGGGATCGGATCGGTGGACGGCTTCTGGATCAGTGCGTTCAGGCCCTGATCCTGGGTCGGGTAGCGGCCGTTGTCGAGACGGTACAGCTTGAGCGCCTGCATGATCGTGCCGATGTCCTGTTTCGCGGCGATGCGGCGCGCCTCGTCCGGGCGGCTCATGATCTTCGGCACGATCAGCGCCGCGAGGATCCCGAGGATCGCGACCACCACCATGATCTCGATCAGCGTGAAACCGCGCTGACGACGCACGGCCGCGTTGCGGCGAGTGATCCACGTTTGCATGACTGACTACCTCTTTCCAAAAAATGTCGTTGGTTGCGTGACGCGCCCGGTGCACCGGACGATTGCCTGACGGCAACCTTCCGGACCCGCGGGCGCGGAGCACGCATTGTAAGGCGCGCATTGCCGAGGGCTTTCACCCAACGCAAATTTCACATAGATCCGTACAATAGCGCGCATGAACGCGCTCTCGATCCGGATCCTCTCCCTAGCCCTCTTCGCGGGTTTGTGCGCGACGGCCACTTACTGGGTCGTCACGCTGTCAGCCCGTGAAGCGCCGCTGCCCGCCGCCGCCGCGCGGCTGCCGATCCGTACCGAGGACGCCGCGGCGCTCTTCGGCGGTCAGCTCGACAAGAATCCCGTGCAGGACATCCACCTGTTCGGCATCCTCTCGCTCGATCGCGGTGCCGCCGCGATCGTCGGCGTCGGCGGCGAACCGCCGCGCGCCGTGTCGCTCGGTGCGGAGGTCACGCCCGGCGCGAAGCTCGCCGAAGTCCGCCCCCGCTCGATCGTCGTCGACCGCAACGGCGCCCGCGCCGAAATCCAGCTGCCGGCGAACACGCCGTCCCCCGCGATCTACATGCGCTGAACGGCAGCGGCCCGATCGACTGTCGGGCCGTTACTGCACCATGTTGTTCAGCTCGATGATCGGCAGCATCACGGCCAGCACGATCACGAGCACGATGCCGCCCATCGCCAGGATCAGGAGCGGCTCGAGCAGGCTCGTCAGGAACATCGTGCGGCGCTCGAGCTCGCGCGCTTCGCCTTCGGCCGCGCGATCCAGCATCGTCGTCACGTCGCCCGTCGCTTCGCCGGAACGGATCAGGTGCACGAGCACCGGCGGAAACGTCTTCACGTTGTTCAGCGCGCGCGACAGCGCGGAGCCTTCGCGCACGCGCACGATCGCGTCGTCGATGTTCGCGCGCATCGCGCGGTTCGACAGCGTCTCGCCGGCCGCCTGCAACGCGCGCAGGATCGGCACGCCCGCCGCGGTGAGGATGCCGAGCGTGCTCGCGAACCGCACCGTGTTGTAGCCGCGCACGAGCTTGCCTGCCAGCGGCGCGGTCAGCACCCAGCGGTCGAAGCGCAGCCGCGGGCCGTCACGCGACAGCGTCGCCTTCACGAACCACACGACGAGCACGACCGCGATCAGGATCGCCCACCACCAGTGCCGCACGAAATCCGACAGCGCCATCATCACGATCGTCAGCACGGGCAGCTGCTGCTTCGTGCTCGCGAACACGTTGACGACCTGGGGCACGACATAGCTCAGCAGGAACGTGACGATGCCGAATGCGATCAGCGTGACGATCCCCGGATACGTGAACGCCAGCAGGATCTTCTGCTTCAGCGCGTTGCTTTGCTCGATGTAGTCGGCGAGGCGCGACAGCACGATGCCGAGCTTGCCGGTGTGCTCGCCGGCCGCGACGAGCGCGCGATAGATTTCGGGGAAGTCGCGCGGATGCTGGCCCAGCGCGTTCGCGAGCGAATGGCCGCCGAGCACTTCCGCGCGGATCGCGGCCATCAGTTCGCGGATGTAGTCGCGCTCGGCCTGCTCGGTCAGCACGCCGAGCGCCTCGTCGAGCGGCAGCCCCGCGATCAGCAGGCTCGCGAGCTGGCGCGTCAGGATCGCCTGTTCGCGCTGCGACAGCTTGCGGCCGAACGCGAGCCGCTGCGACCGCGCCCCGCGCGTCGCGCTGGCGGCCGGCTCGACGACGAGCGGCGTCAGCCCCTGCGTACGCAGCTGGCCGCGCGCGGCACGCGCGCTGTCGGCGTCGATGACGCCCTTCTGCGCGCGTCCCGCCGAATCGATTGCTTCGAAACGGAATGCCGGCATCGCGCTATGCGCCTCCCGTCACGCGCAACACTTCCTCGAGCGACGTCGCGCCGGACGCGAGCCAGCGCTCGGCGTCGTCGCGCAGCGTGCGCATCCCTTCCGCACGACCGGCGGCGAGAATCTCCGCGTCGGCCGCGTTGCGGTGGATCAGCGAGCGGATCGACTCGTCGACCAGCAGCAGTTCGTACACCCCGCGCCGGCCCGCATAGCCCGAATGCCCGCACTTGTCGCAGCCGACCGGATGCCACACGGTGCGGCCTTCCTCCTGGCGTTCTTCCTTGCAGACGGGGCAAAGCTGGCGCACGAGCCGCTGCGCGAGCACGCCGAGCAGCGACGAGGCGAGCAGGTAGGGTTCGACACCCATGTCGGTCAGACGCGTGACGGCCGATGCCGCATCGTTCGTGTGCAGCGTCGCGAGCACGAGGTGGCCCGTCAGCGACGCCTGCACCGCGATCTGCGCGGTTTCGAGGTCGCGAATCTCGCCGATCATGATCACGTCCGGATCCTGGCGCAGGATCGAGCGCAGCGCCCGGGCAAAGGTCATCCCGATCCGCTCGTTCACCTGCGTCTGGCCGATGCCGCCGAGGTCGTATTCGATCGGGTCCTCGACGGTCATGATGTTGGTCGTCGCGGTTTCGAGCCGCGACATCGACGCATACAGCGTGGTCGTCTTGCCCGAACCGGTCGGGCCCGTGACGAGCACGATGCCGTGCGGGCGCGCGATCAGCTTGTCGAACTGGACGAGCGTGTCGCGGCCCATCCCGAGCGCTTCGAGGTTCAGCCGCTGCGCATCCTTTTCCAGCAGACGCAGCACCGCACGCTCGCCGTGGCCCGTCGGCAGCGTCGACACGCGCACGTCCACCGGCCGGCCGCCGACGCGCAGCGTGATGCGGCCGTCCTGCGGCAGGCGCTTCTCCGCGATGTCGAGCTGCGCCATGATCTTGATCCGCGAGATCAGCGCACCGTGCAGCGCTTTCTTCGGCCGCACGACGTCACGCAGCGTGCCGTCGACGCGAAAGCGCACGACGGAAGCGTTCTCGAACGGCTCGATGTGGATGTCCGACGCCTGTTCGCGCGCCGCTTGCGTGAGCAGCGCGTTGATCATCCGGATGATCGGCGCGTCGTCCTCCGATTCGAGCAGATCCTCGACTTCGGGGATGTCCTGCATCAGCCGCGACAGGTCGACTTCGCCTTCGACCTCGCCGACCACCTGCGCGGCGCTGCCGTCCTGGCGCGCGTACGCGTGGTTGATCGCCTGCGCGAGCTCGTCGGCCGGCACGCGATGCACGGAGATCGAGCCGAAGTTGCGCGCGATCTCCGCGAGCGCGGCATCGCTCGTGCGTTCGCTGATCCACACCTCGAGCGTATCGTCGAGCTGGTGCGCGATCAGCACCTGGCCGCTCTTCGCGAAGCCGTACGGCAGCAGCCGCGCGGCGAGCGGCGACGGCGGCTGGCGTTCGCCCGGCGCGCCGTCGTGGGCGGAAGAGGCGAGCACGTCGCTCACTGCGAGGCTCCCGGCGTGGCCGTCAGCGGCTGTTGCGGCACCGCCTGCTGCGGCACGCTCTGCGGCTGCGCGGGCGTCGCCTCCGGCAACGGCTGGGCCGGGACCGGCACCACCTGGCGCTGTACCTGCTGGCGACGCATCTTGTCGAGATCGAACAGGTTGCCCGCGGCCGTGCCACCCTGGCTCGGGCCGATCGGCATCGGCGGGACGACCGGATCGTCCTTGTCGCGCATCACGTTGTTGTCGGACTTGTACGCGCCCGTCACGCCCTGGATGTAGTCGTAACGATTGGCCGTGACTTCCTGCGCGGTATTGCGATCGGAAATGATCACCGGGCGCAGGAATACCATCAGGTTGGTTTTCTGGCGAAGCTTCGTTTCGGAACGGAACAGCTGGCCGATCCACGGAATATCGCCGAGCAGCGGCACCTTGCTGTTCGACACCTGGTAGTTGTCCTGCATCAAGCCGCCGAGCACGATGATCTCGCCGTTGTCCGCGAGGATCGTCGACTGGATCGAGCGCTTCGTGAAGGTCGGGCCGGTCTGCGCGCTGGTCGTGCCGGCAACCACCGCCGAATCCTCGGTATAGAGCTGCAGCTTGAGGATCCCGCCGTCGGTGATCTGCGGCTTCACGTGCAGCGTCAGGCCGACGTCGCGACGGTCGTAGGTGTTGAACGCATTGTTCGTGTTGCCGCTCGTCAGGTTCGAATACGAACCGGTCGCGATCGGCACGTTCTGGCCGACGACGATCTTCGCTTCCTCGTTGTCGAGCGTGATCAGGTTCGGCGTCGACAGCACGTTCGCGTCGCTCACGCCCGAGAAATACTGCAGCAGTGCGCCGAGCCCCTGCACGCCGAACATGTTGTGCAGCCAGCCGATGTTGAGCCCCTGGCTCAGCGCCCCGAGATTGTTGGCCAGCCCGCCGCCGGTGATGCCGCCGGCGGCGTTGGCCACGCCGCCCGCCGTCAGGTTGATGATGCTGTTGCCCAGACCGCCAGTGGGGTTCAGGTTCGTGCCGCCGAGAAACTGGCCGCTCGCGACCTGCCACTGGATACCGAGGTTGCCGGACGTATTCGAGTTCAGCTCGACGATCAGCGCTTCGATATAGACCTGCGCGCGCCGCGCGTCGAGCTGGTCGATCACCGAGCGCAGGTTCCGGTACACCGGATCCGACGCGGTGATGATCAGCGAGTTGGTCGCCGCGTCGGCCTGGATCATGCCGCCCGGCTGGTTGTCGTCGCCTTTGTCCTTGTCGCCGCCGAGCAGGCCGGCGCTGCCGAGACCGCCGCCGCTGCCCGACGAACCGCCGTACCCCGACGAGGACGACGAACCGCCGAGGCCGCCCGACGGCAGCGGCGGGGTGCCCGACGTGCCGGTCGAGAAGTTGCCGCTCGACGACGAGCCGCCGTTCTGGTTGAAGCTGTTCGCATCGTTGGACGATGCCGACGAGCCGCTGTCGCTGCCGCTCCCCTTGCCGAGCATGCCGCGCAGCGTCTTCGCCAGCTTCACCGCATCGGCATTGCGCAGCGGCACGACATGCATGTTGCCGGGCACCCCGCTCGGCGCGTCGAGCTGCTGCACGAGCCGCTTCGCGGCCGCGAGGCGCGACGCGCTCGACGCGCGCAGCAGCAGCGAGTTGGTCCGCGGGTCGGCAGTGACCGACACCTTCAGCGTTGCGTCGCTGTTGCCGATCGCGCCCGGGTCGAGCATTTTCTGCAGCTGCGCGGCGAGGTCGATCGCGTTCGCGTTGCGCAGCGGAACGACCTGCACCTGCGCGCCCGCGGCGCTGTCGACGCCGGCGATGATCTGCGCGATGCGCCGCACGTTGTCCGCGTAGTCGGTGACGACGATCGTGTTGTTCGCCGGGTAGGCCGTCACCGTGTTGTTCGGCGAGATCAGCGGCCGTAGCACGGGCAGCAGGTTGTTCGCCGATTCGTTGTGCAGCTCGAACACCTGCGTGATCACCTGGTCGCCGCGCGCCTGCGGCGCGTTGCCGACGTAGGTCGGCACGCCCTGCAGCTTCGCGTCGGCCTCGGGCACGACCTTCAGCACGCCGTGATCCTGCACGAGCGCGAAGCCCTGCATCCGCAGCGCGGACTGCAGCGTCTTCAGCGCCTGGTCTTCCGGCACCGGCCGTTCGGCCACGAGGTTGAGCTGCCCCTTCACGCGGGGGTCGACGATGATGGTCTTGCCGGTTGCGGCGCCGATCGCCTTGGCGACCTGGTCGATATCCGCATTCACGAAGTTGAGCGTGACCTGAGCGTAGGCGGCCTGCGAAACGATGAGGCCGGCGACGATCAGGGTCGTGGCGACACGCCGCATAACGAAGCGATTTCTTGTCATGGATGAATGGGTCGATGCCGGCTCAGGCCACTTCCGGCGGTAGTGCTGGGATCCAAGTCCTAAAGAGGCGACATTAGCAGTTTTTCATGTCCGAAATATCACATTGACCCGAGGACTGTCTCACATACGACATGTATTCTGCGAGCCGTATGCAATATGTAATGTTCGGCGCTATGCTCTGCATCCCGGCCATCGCCCCCGTTTCACGATGAACCGACACGGAAATGCGGTATAACCGGGCTGCCGTATTCCTGTATGTCGCAAGCTGACGGACTGTCGGTATGATACGGGCGGCGCGTTTCTCATCGCACGAATAACAGGCACGGGTTTTCCCGACCTTCACGCAATTTATTATCGATTCCGCACCATGAACAGACGGTTCGCCTCGATTGCGTTGATCGCCGCCGGCGCGTGTTTCGCCAGCGCGAACGCTCGCGCGGACTGTTTCGACGAGGCGGCAAAATATCAGCAGGTCAATCCGCTGATCCTGCGCGCGATCGCGTGGCAGGAGTCGCGCAACCGGCCCGGCGCGCTGAACAAGAACACGAACGGCTCGGTCGACTACGGCCTGATGCAGATCAATTCGATCCACCTCCCGACGCTGTCGCGCTACGGGATCGGCCGCGACACGCTGATGGAGCCGTGCAAGAACGTCTACATCGCCGCGTGGCATCTCAAGCAGAAGATGAACCGCTACGGCAACACGTGGCAGGCCGTCGGCGCCTATCATTCGGAAACACCGTCGCTGCGCGACAAGTACGCTCGGCAGATCGCCGCCATCCTGACGCAGTGGAAGCTGTTGCCGCCCGTGCAATGACGCTGCTGCCCGGCGCGGCCTGACGCCGTACAGGCCGGCCGGCGCGCGTTTGATGCACAATGCGGATCTCACGCCGCAATTTCGCCCGTCCGCGGGACGATCGCGCCCCGGAAGGGCGCCGCGGCCGCTTGTTCAATTTTTCCGTTGGTGCGTATCGCTATGAATCCGGCTATGAACCAGCCGTTGCCCGTCACCGTGCTGTCCGGTTTCCTCGGCGCCGGCAAGACCACGCTGCTCAACCATGTCCTCGCGAACCGCGCGGGCCTGAAAGTCGCCGTGATCGTCAACGATCTCGCAGCGGTCAACATCGATGCATCGCTCGTGCGCGACGCGCAAGCGCTGTCGCACGTCGAGGAACGCCTCGTCGAGATGTCGAACGGCTGCATCTGCTGCACGCTGCGCGACGACCTGCTCGTCGAGATCCGCAATCTCGCGTCCGAAGGCCGCTTCGACGCGATCATGATCGAATCGACCGGTATCGCGGAGCCGATGCCGATCGCCGAAACCTTCACGTTCGTCGACGACGACGGCACGTCGCTGTCCGCGATCGCGCGGCTCGACACGCTCGTCACCGTGGTCGACGCGTACAACTTCCTCCGCGACTACGGCTCGGACGACGCGCTCGCAACCCGCGGCATCGCCGCCTCGGAAGAGGACGACCGCACGCTCGTCGAACTGCTGATCGAGCAGATCGAATTCTGCGACGTGTTGGTGATCAACAAGGCCGACCTCGTCGGCGCCGACGAACTCGCACGCCTGCAGCACATCCTCGCGCGCCTGAACCCGCGCGCGCACCAGGTCGTGTCGACGTTCGGCAACGTGCCGCTCGACGAAGTGCTGAACACGGGCCGTTTCGATTTCGACGAGGCCGCGAACGCGCCGGGCTGGCTCGCATCGCTCGATCACGATCACACGCATTGCGACGACCCGGACTGCCATGACGAACATCATGCGCACGTGCACGGCGAAGCCGACGAATTCGGCATCGGCAATTTTGTTTACCGTGCGCGCCGGCCGTTTCATCCGGCACGGCTCTGGGCGCTGCTGCACCAGGAGTGGCCGGGCGTGCTGCGCAGCAAGGGCTTCTTCTGGCTCGCGACGCGCAACGACATCGCGGGCTCGCTGTCGCAGGCGGGCGGCGTATGCCGGCATGGCCCGGCGGGTCTGTGGTGGGCGGCGCAGGATCGCGCGGAATGGCCGGACGACGACGAACTGCTCGCGGAAATCCGCGCCGAATGGCACGGCGATCTCGACGATCGCGCAGTGGGCGATCGCCGGCAGGAACTCGTGCTGATCGGCATCGCGCTCGACGCGGATGCGTGGCGCGAGAAACTCGATGCGTGCCTGCTGACCGATGCGGAATTCGCGCTCGGCGCGGCGGGATGGCACGCGTTCGACGATCCGTTCCCGGTGTGGGATATCGATTCGCACGACGACGACGATCACGGCGACACGCAGATCGTGCACGTGTAACGCGTTGTAAAAACAACCGTTAAATCTTGCAAGAGTGGCGCGGACTGTGGCGAAAATGCCGCGCGCGCCCAACAAAAAACCCGCCGAAAGGCGGGTTTTTCTTGGAACAGGCGCTGGATTAACGCTTGTTGACGGCGTCCTTGAACGCCTTGCCAGCCGTGAACTTGACCGTCTTGGCTGCCGGGATCTTGATGGTTTCGCCCGTCTTCGGGTTGCGGCCCGTACGTGCTGCGCGCTTGCCCGAACCGAAGCTGCCGAAGCCGATCAGCTGAACCGCATCACCCTTCGACACGGCCTTCTTGATGACTTCGAGCAGCGTGTCCAGCGTTTCGCCGGTTTGAGCCTTGCTGGCGCCCGTTTGGGCGGCGACGGCGTCGATCAGTTCCTGTTTGTTCATTAAGGTTCCTTTATCAGGTTAGGTTGACACGAACAGCGCGAACGCGCCGATTATACGTGCGCGAACCGTGCCGTCGAGAGTCAGACTCCGACGACACAGCGCCGAATCCTGGCCCGCGCGACGCGCCCTCCGGTATGCCGGCGGCCACCCCGCGGTACGGCGTTGCTATGATAGCGCAGCGCAAACCCAATAACGACAAGGGTTTCAAAGATTTTCATCGGTATTTCGCCGAATGAATCACGGACTGCCCATTTTTTGACCAGCGCCAACCGGACAGGATACGCAGCGCGGTCCGCCCGTGCGCCGCCCCGTTGGCTTTTTCCAACGGCCGGACGGACGGCCCCGCGCAATCCCTTGCCAGGCTTGGCTGCCACGTTTTTTGTTTCGCATGACCGACCGACTTGTTCCCGCCACGTTCGCCATCCGCGACGACGGCACGCTCGTGTCGCCCGAGTTCGGCGACATCTATCACAACGTCGCGGGCGCGCTCGCGCAGGCGAACTACGTGTCCGTCGCGGGCAACCGGCTGCCGGCGCGCTGGCAAGGCCGCCGCACGTTCACGATCGTCGAGACGGGATTCGGCACGGGCGCCAACTTCCTCGCGACCTGGGCCGCGTGGCGCGAGGATCCCGCACGCTGCGAGCGGCTGCATTTCGTGTCGGTCGAGAAGCACCCGTTCTCGCGCGACGACTTGCGCAAGGCGCTTTCCCATATCGTTGCGAACACAACCATGTCGGCCGAAGCCGCGATGCTTGCCGATGCGTGGCCGACGCTCGTGCCGGGTTTGCACCGGCTCGAATTCGACGATGGGCGGGTCGTGCTCACGCTTGCATTCGGCGACGCGCGCGAGATGCTGCCGAAACTCGTTGCACGTGCCGATGCGTTTTATCTGGACGGTTTCGCGCCGGCGAAAAACCCGGACATGTGGTCGGCCGACGTGTTCCGCGCCCTCGGACGCCTCGCTGCCGAAGGCGCGACCTTCGCGACGTATTCGAGTTCGGGCGTCGTGAAACAAGCACTCACCGACGCGGGTTTCACGTATCGCAAGGTCGACGGGTTTGCCGGCAAGTTCGTGATGCTCGTCGGTGAGTACGCGCCGCGCTGGCGCGCGCGCCGGCACGAGCCGCCGCTCGCATTGCCCGTTGCGGCACGCCGCGCGATCGTGATCGGTGCGGGCCTCGCGGGCTGCGCGGTCGTCGAACGTCTCGCCGCGCGCGGCTGGGAGGTCACGCTGATCGAACGGCACGAGCGGATCGCGAGCGAGGCGTCAGGCAATCCAGCCGGCGTATTCCATCCGCTGATGACGCGCGACGACAATGTCGCGAGCCGGCTCACGCGCGGCGGCTTCCTGCACGCGATCGCACGCTGGCGCGCACTCGAACGCGCGGGCCATGCATTCGCGCGCAGCACGCACGGGATGATTCATCTCGCCGAATCGGCCGACGACTTCGCGCGGATGCGTGATGCTTTCGATGCGTTCGGCGCACCGTCCGACTACGTATCGCTGCTCGACACCGATGCCGCGCGCGCCCATCTGAACCTGCCGGTCGCGCACGGCGGCCTGCTGTTTCCGCACGGCGGCGCCGTCTGGCCAGCCGGCCTTTGCGCGGCCCAGTGCGAGGCGGCCGGCGAGCGCGTGCGCTTGCTCGCGTCCACCGCCGTGGCACGACTCGAACGGCGGGGCGATGCTTGGCATGCGCTCGACGATGCGGGCGGCACACTGGCCGAAGCGCCCGTCGTCGTGCTCGCGAATGCCGGCGATGCCGTGCGCCTCGCCGGGCTGCAGCACGTCGCGCTGCAACCGGTGCGTGGCCAGCTCACGTTGCTGCCCCCCGGCAGCACGGCACCGCTGCCGTGCCCGGCGATCGGCGACGGTTACGCGGTACCGCTCGACGACGGCACGCTGCTGATCGGCGCGACGTTCGAGCCCGACGACGTCGATCCCGCGATGCGCGCGGCCGGTCACGCCGAAAACCTCGAGCGCGTGCGCCGTCTGCTGCCGGGCCTGATCGGCGACGTGCCGGATCCCGGCACGCTGCGCGGCCGCGTTGCGTTCCGCTGGGTCGTCGGCGATCGACTGCCGCTCATCGGCCCGCTCGCGGACGAAGCCGGAGCCGTCGCCAAAGCACGCGCGCTGAGCGGCGCGCAGGCGCGCGACCTGCCGCGCATGCCCGGACTCTACGGCGCATTCGGTTTCGGTTCGCGCGGCCTCGTATGGGCCGCACTCGGCGCCGAACTGATCGCATCGCAACTCGAAGGCGAGCCATGGCCGCTCGAACGCGAACTCGCCGACGCCGTCGATCCCGCACGCTTCCTGATCCGCGCATTGCGCGCGCGCCGCGTCAGCCAGGCCGGCTGACCGGCCCCCGAGCCGATCACAGTTTCCCGATTTTTTCGCGCAAGGTTATCCACTCGATGCTGTGGATAACTGCGCGGAATCCGCGCGCACTTCGTGTGCAATCACTGTGGACGTAAACTGGGCAACTCGGCACAGCTGTGAAACGGCCCGAAAGTTGCTCAATCGAAACTTCTGTGCACGAACAGCCTGTGCAACGGGTTATGGACTCTCCAACACCTTGATCCGTCGACGTAAACTGAAGTTATCCACAGAACTGTGCGCGCCTTGTTAACTTCTACTACGTATATATACAAGTAAACCTTTGAAACCAAAGACCTGGGGTGCCGCACAGCGCCGCGAGTCGAATCAATGGGTTCCAGACCGAAAAAGCTGTGGCACAATCGGTTTCCTTCGCGTTCATCCGGCCAGGCGCCGGACATGCTTCAATGGAACGGTCGGCACGATTTCGAATCTGAATCTTCGAGACTGCGCAGTCCGTTCACACACCAGGCCGACAATCCAGATCGGCAACCTGAGCGACTTTCCGCCCTGTGGCGGAGCAGGCGGATCCCATGTCCCGCCGTCGTCGACACAACAATCACATTCGGGGCGATACCCAGCCGGCGCGCATCCATTTCTGACGCTTGACCCTGTGTCGCTGGCGGTCGCTTCCAAAGGAGAAGTCACCACGATGAAGTCGGCGTTCTCATTCCTGCCCAACTGGCCGCTTACGCCGGATGCCGTGTTCTGGGCCGGGCTCGCGCTGTTCGCGGCCGGCCTGTGCGGCGAGCTGTGCTATCGCGCATGGCGGCTGCCGCGCATAACCGGTTATGCGGTGATCGGTCTCGTCGCCGGATCGTTCGGATTCGGCGTGATCGATGCAAGCACCGACGAAACCTCGCGGCTGCTGATCGACGTCGCGCTCGGCCTGCTGCTGTTCGAGCTCGGCAGCCGTCTCGACCTGCGCTGGATCCGGCGCAATCCGTGGCTCGTCGCGTCGAGCCTCGCCGAAGCCACGCTGACGTTCGTGCTGGTGCTGTTCGTGATGCTGGCGCTCGGCGTATCGGGGATGGTCGCGCTCGTGCTGTCGGCGATCGCGATCGCGACATCGCCATCGATGGTGATCCAGCTGAAGACCGAACTGCGCGCGGAAGGGCAGGTGTCGCAACGCCTCATCACGCTCACCGCGCTCAACAGCGTCTATGCGATCGTGCTGACCAAGCTCGTGACGAGCTGGCTCCACCAGGAAGCGTACGGCAACGTTTTCGCGACGATCCTGCAGCCGCTCTACCTGCTCGCCGGTTCGTTCATCGTCGCGTATCTCGTCGCGCGTTCGTGCAATTTCCTGTTCCGCCACATGACGTCGACGATGCGCGACGAGCATTCGTTCGTCGCGCTGTTCGGGCTCGTGATGCTCGCGATCGCGGTGGCCCAGGCACTGAAGCTGTCGACGTTGCTCACGCTGTTGCTCGCCGGCATCATCGTGAAGAACCTCGAGGCGCGCCCGCAGCTGTGGCCCGAGCATTTCGGCACGGCCGGCTGGCTGCTGACGGTGGTCCTGTTCGTGCTCACGCTCACGTCGTTCACATGGGGCGACATCGCGCTCGGCGGCTTGCTCGCGATCGTGCTGATCGTCACGCGGCTCGTCGCGAAGCTGGCCGGTGTCGTCGCGTTCGCGAAGCCGAGCGGCATCGGGATGAAGCAGGGCATCGCGCTCGGCATCGCGCTCACGCCGATGTCCGCGCTGTCGTACCTGCTCGTCGACGACACCTACCAGCTCTATCCGAATTTCGACCCGCACCTGCGCGCGATCGTGATGTGCACGATCGTGATCCTGCAGCTCGTCAGCCCGTTCATCGTCTACCGCTGCCTGTCGGCGGTCGGTGAGCGCAGCGACAGCAACTGATTCCGGAACCTGCCATGGCACTCGAAACCTTCGTCAATTCCGAGCCGTTCACGTTCGGCGTCGAACTGGAGATCCAGGTCGTCAACACGCACAACTACGACCTGACCAAAGCGGCATCCGACCTGATGCGCCTGATCCAGGGCGAGACCTTTCCGGGCAACATCACGCCGGAAATCACCGAGAGCATGATCGAGCTGTCGACCGGCATCTGCCATTCGCACGAGCAGGCGGTGAGCGAGCTGCACGCGATCCGCGACGTGCTCGTGAAGGCGGCCGACCAGCTCAACGTCGGGCTGGCCGGCGGCGGCACGCATGCGTTCCAGCAATGGAGCGACCGGCAGATCTACGATGCGCCGCGCTTCCAGTACATCTCCGAACTGTACGGTTACCTGGCCAAACAGTTCACCGTGTTCGGCCAGCACGTGCACATCGGCTGCCCCGATCCCGACAGCGCGCTGTTCCTGCTGCACTCGATGTCGCGCTTCATTCCGCACTTCATCGCGCTGTCCGCGTCGTCGCCGTTCGTGCAGAACGTCGACACCGGCTTCCATTCGGCCCGCCTGAATTCAGTGTTCGCGTTCCCGCTGTCGGGCCGCGCGCCGTTCGTGCTGACCTGGGATAGCTTCGAGGAGTACTTCACGAAGATGGTGAACACGGGTGTCGTCAACTCGATGAAGGACTTCTACTGGGACATCCGCCCGAAACCCGGCTACGGGACGATCGAGGTGCGCGTGATGGACACGCCGCTGTCGGTCGACCGCGCGGCGGCGATCGCCTGCTACATCCAGACGCTCGCACGCTACCTGCTGACCGACCGGCCGCTGAAGCTGTCGGAGGACGACTACCTCGTCTACACGTTCAACCGTTTCGAGGCGTGCCGCTTCGGGCTCGAGGGCACCTGCGTGAATCCTCAGACGGGTGAGCGCCGTACCATCGCCGAGGACATCCTCGACACGCTCGACCGGATTGCGCCGCATGCGGCCGCGCTCGGTTCGCGCGCGGCGCTCGACGAGATCGGCGCACTGGCCCAGGCGCGCGTGAACGACGCCTCGTGGTTGAGAACCGTTTTCAAACAGGAAAAATCGCTCAACGAGACGGTCCGCCAGCAGTGCTTACGTTGGCGCGAATGAAAAAATGTTTTGCAGATTACGGGGTCGACCGAGTCGCGATTCACTGAACGGCTGGCGGCCTCGATTGACGCCGAAATCGTTGCCGGTTGTCCTGAAAATCTGTGGATAACCCGATATTCCGCTGCAAAGTCAATGATCTGTGCGCGGGATAACCCGGTGGATCATTGCGTTCGGCCCGATGGCCGATCCGAACAGGAAAATGTCCCGACACCCCGCTGCGCGGGCGTTCGGCATTGCAGGCACAACGAAAAATTTTGGTTATCCAGTGATTTTCCACAGAATGAAGGGGATAACTTAGCTGTGCGATTTTCCGCTCTCGCTTAGAATGTCGGCTTTGCGGACACCGGAACGATGCGTGTCTTACCGGTCGCCGCGAACGCGACCGCCGCGTGTGCCCTCGCGACGGCCGTGCTGACGCACTCGCAAGAGCGTGTCTGTTTTGAGATAGACATTCGATCTCCACACTACGGCCGCTCGGCAAACCGGGCGGCGGCAAAGCGAAAAGACTATGAGCGAAGGCGTTTACGGGAATCAGGCTTCGGGACGTGTGACCCACAGCCTGCTGCGGTTGAGTACGGCCATGCGAAGCCAGGCATGGGATTGGGCGGAAGGCGCTGGCCTCACGCCGACGCAGGGCGAGATTCTCGTGCTGCTGCTGCAGCGCAAGGGCCCGATGCGGCTCGGCGAGATCGCGCGCGAGACGCAGCTGACCGCGGCGACCACGAGCGATGCGGTCAGCACGCTCGAGACGAAGGGGCTCGTCGAGAAGCGCCGCGCGCTGGACGACGGCCGCGCACTGGCCGTGCGCCTGTCGGCTCGTGGCCGCACGGCAGCGAAGAAGGCGCTGCAATGGCCTGAATTCCTGACGAAAGCCGTCGGCAAGCTCGGCGCGGACGAGCAGGGCGCACTGTATCGCGCGCTGCTGAAGACGCTGCGCGAACTGCAGGTGGCCGGTGCGACGCCGCCGCAGCGCATGTGTTTGACGTGCGCCCACTTCCAGCCGGGCAAGCTGTCGAAGAAGACCGTGCATCATTGCGCGGCGCTCGACATCTCGATGTCCGACAGCGATCTGCGTCTCGACTGCTCGGTGCAGGAAGAAGCCGACGCGGCGACGCAGAAGAAGACCTGGAAGATTTTCGCCGGCTGACGTCCGTCGATCGACCGGGAGGCCGATGATGAACGCTGAAGTCGTGGCGATCCGCCACGTGCACTTCGAGGATCTCGGGAGTTTCGAGCAGGTGCTCGGCGAACGGGGCCGGCGGGTGCGCTACGTCGACGTCGGGTCGTCGCGCTTCGAGGTGCTCGACGTACTCGAACCGTCGCTCATCGTCGTGCTCGGCGGGCCGCTCAGCGTGTACGACGACGCGCAGTATCCGACGATCGCGCCGCTCGCGGCGCTCGTGCGCACGCGCATCGACGCCGGGCTGCCGATCCTCGGCATCTGCCTCGGCGCGCAGTTCATCGCCCGGGCGCTCGGCGCGCGCGTCTACCCGGCCGCTCAGCACGAACTCGGCTGGACGCCGCTGACGCTCACCGATGCCGGCCGCGCATCGCCGCTGCGCCATCTCGATGGCGCGGCGACGTCGATGCTGCACTGGCATGGCGACACGTTCGACCTGCCGGGCGGCGCGATTCATCTCGCGTCCACACCGGCCTGCCGCCACCAGGCATTCGCGTGGGGCCAGCACGTGCTGGCGCTGCAATGCCATCCGGAAATCCGCACCGACCGCTTCGAACCGTGGCTGATCGCCAACGCCGGCGAAATCGCGGCCACGCCCGGCATCGACGCGCGCCAGTTGCGCGCCGATACCGCGCAGCACGGCCCCGCGCTCGAGGCGGCCGCGCGACGGATGTTTGCGGAGTGGCTCGACGGCGTCGGACTCTGACGCGGCAAGCGGCACTGCCGTATGCCGCGAAGCGGTTGCCCGGCCCGCGTCCGTTGCAGGCTGGCGCATCGCCGTATGCGCGCTGTTTGCCGCGTCGCCCGCAACCCGCCGCGGGCCGTACCTGACCATCCGCTTACTGCCGCGTGCACCGTCAGCACGCTTGCGGCCTGCGTGCTACGCTCGTTCGCTCTTTCCTTTCCTGGCGAGCGGCCTCCATGACTGCGCTGTTTTCCCCGTTCACGCTGCGCGGCGTGACTCTTCCGAACCGGATCGTGATCTCCCCGATGTGCCAGTATTCGGCCGAGCGCGGTGAAGCGACCGACTGGCACATGATTCACCTCGGCCATCTCGCGCTGTCGGGCGCGGGGCTGCTCTGCATCGAGGCGACCGCGGTGGAACCCGACGGGCGCATCACGCATGGCGACCTCGGCCTCTGGGACGACGTGACCGAAGCCGCGCTGAAGCCCGTGCTGGCCGCGATCCGCAAGCATTCGCCGATCCGCGTCGCGATGCAGTTGTCGCATGCGGGGCGCAAGGCGTCGAGCAACGTGCCGTGGCAGGGCGGTCAGCTCGTGTCGGTCGCCGACGGCGGCTGGTTGCCGCATGCACCGTCGGCGGTGCCGCACAAGGACGGCGAGACGCCGCCCCTCGCCCTCGATGCCGCCGGCCTGAACCGGATCCGCGAAGCGTTCGCGGCCTCGGCGAAGCGTGCCGCACGGCTCGGTATCGATGCGATCGAGGTGCATGCGGCACATGGCTACCTGCTGCACCAGTTTCTGTCGCCGCTCGCGAACCTGCGCACCGACGAATACGGCGGCTCGCTCGAAAACCGGATGCGCTTTCCGCTCGAGATCTTCGAGATCGTGCGCGCGGCGTTTCCGGAGGACCGGCCGGTCGGCGTGCGCGTGTCGGCCACCGACTGGGTCGAAGGCGGCTGGGAGCTCGACGATACGATCGCGTTCGCGCACGAACTGAAGCGCCGCGGCTGCGACTGGATCGACGTGTCGTCCGGCGGCGTGTCGCCGCTGCAGAAAATCCCGCTGTCGCCCGGCTACCAGGTGCCGTTCGCGCAGGCGGTGAAGCGCGCGGTCGGCATGCCGACGGTTGCCGTCGGGCTGATCAACGAACCCGCGCATGCGAACCGGCTCATCGAGGCCGGCGATGCCGATTTCGTCGCGATGGCGCGTGCGATGCTGTACGACCCGCGCTGGCCGTGGCACGCGGCGGCCGAGCTCGGTGCGCAGGTGACGGCGCCGCCGCAGTACTGGCGTTCGCAGCCGCGCGAGCACAAGGCGTTGTTCGGCGACGTCGCCTTCGGCCAGCGTTGAGCATCGCACGCGCAATATTGCGCGTGATGTTGAACGAAGCAATCGTGAACGTGTAGGATGCGGGTGATTCGCCGCATGTCCCGACGCGGCACCGACCGGTGCCGCGTTTTCGTTTTGCGCGACGCCAGGCCGCGATCGCGGCCGCCCCATTCAAGTCGTTTTCACAAGGATTCGTTCGATGAGTTCACGCAGGATCGCGGTGCGCCGCTCGGGAGTACACGGCAAGGGCGTGTTCGCCGTGGCGCCGATCAAGGCCGGCGAGCGCGTAGTGGAATACAAGGGCGAACGAATTTCGTGGAAGGAAGCGCTGCGTCGCCATCCGCACGACCCGAGCGAACCGAACCATACGTTCTACTTCGCACTGGACGAGGGCGGGGTGATCGACGGCAAGATCGACGGCAACAGCGCGCGCTGGATCAACCACTCGTGCGCACCGAACTGCGAAGCCGAGGAAGTCAAAGGCCGCGTGTACATCCACGCGCTGCGCGACATCGGGCCGGAAGAGGAACTGTTCTACGACTACGGCCTCGTGATCGATGCGAAGCTGACGAAGTCGCTCAAGCGCGAATACGCGTGCCATTGCGGCGCATCGTCGTGCCGCGGCACGCTGCTCGCGACGTCCGACGACGGCGGCAAGAAGAAGAAAAAGAAGAAGGACAAGAAGGACGGCAAGTCCGAGTCCCGTTCGAAGGACAAGAAAAACAGGAAGTGACGCAGGCGGCGGCGCATCGTGCGCTGCCGCTGCCGTTTCAGCGCCCGGCTGCTGCATCATGCGGCCGGGTTTTCCGCCTTCGTCATCCGGCGTGCGACCCGGCCCGGGGCCGCCCGCCGCGAATCGCTCAGTGCGTCGACGCGGTGGCCGGGGTTTCGCTGGCCGGCTTGTCCGTGCGTGCAGCCAGCGGCACCCTCACCACGAAGCGCGAGCCGCCTTCCGACGCATCCTCGTACGATACGGTGCCGCCGTGCATCGCGATGATGTCGTGCACGATCGCGAGGCCGAGCCCGGCGCCCGTCTCGACGCCGTTGCCGTTTTGCGCGTCGCCGCGGAAGAAGCGCTTGAACAGGTCGGCCTGCTGGTTGGCGGGCACGCCGGGGCCGTTGTCCTCGACGACGATCTCGGCGGCCGGCTGGCCGCCCTCGAGCGTGCCGCGCGCGACGTTCACCGTGATCCGCGCACCGTCCGGCCGCGCGAGCGGCACGTACTTCAGCGCATTGTCGAGCAGGTTCGCGATCACCTCGCGCAACAGCACGGGGTTGCCGCGCACGACCAGCTTCTCGTCGTCACCCGGATCGTCGGTACGCTGAAAGCCGAGGTCGACGTGCGACGCGAGTGCGCGCGGCACCCATTCGGCGCCCGTCTCGAATGCCATCGCCGCGAGGTCGACGTCGACGAACCGCGCGGCCTGTTCGCCCGGTTCCGCGCGAGCGAGCGACAGCAACTGGTTCGACAGTCGCACCGCGCGGTCGGCGGCCGCGCGCAGCTCGCGCACCGCGGCGAAGGTCTGGTGCGGGTCGCGTGCCACGGCTGCTTGCTCCGCGTGCAGCTTCACGGCCGTGAGCGGCGTGCGCAACTGGTGCGCGGCATCGGCGATGAACTTGCGCTGCGCGTCGAGCGCGGTTTTCAGGCGGCCGAGCAGGGCGTTCATCGCGCTCGTCAGCGGCCGGATTTCCAGCGGCACCTCGGTTTCGTCGACCGGTTCCAGCGACGTGTGGGTCTGCCGGTTCAGTGAATCGGCCAGATGCGTGAGCGGGCCGAGCTGCTGGTTGACGACGCGCCACACGATGCCCCAGCCCGCGAGCAGCAGCAGCAGCAGCGGCATCATGATCGCGACGAGGAATTCGGCTGCGATCCGGTAGCGGTGCCGCACCGGCTGCGCGACCTCGACGACCATCGGCTTGCCGCCTTCGACGTTGTCGACGCGCACCTGCGCGACCCGTACCGCGCGATTGTCGTATTCGGCCTCGAACACGTACGCGTGATGCATGCGGCGCACGTTGATGCCCCGCAGCGGCAGCTTCGGATCGCCGGCGAGTTCCTGTTCGCCGTCGCTGATCCGGTAGATCAGCGCTTCGGCGGGATCGGAGAACATCGCCTGCGCGAGCGGCGGCACCGTAAACGGCGCGTCGGGGCCGGCGATCTGGATCTGTTTGGAAATGGCGGTCGCGAGATCGGCGAGCGAGCGGTCGATCACGTGCTGCGTGTATTGCCACGCGAGCCAGTAGGCGATCAGGCCGCTCATCAGTGCGAGCATCGACAACGGGGCGGCGAGGCGCCGAAGCAGCGAGCGGCGCAGGCTGGTGGTCACAGCCGGATCAGGTGACATTTCGACGGGCAAATGGATAAGCGCCGCTCACGGGGAGCGGCGCGGTCGTACGCCGGGCGGCGATGCGGGCAGGGTGGGCGCGCCGGCGGCCAGGCCGGCCGGTGCGCCGCACCGCCGTTCAGACGCTCGCCGTCTGGCGGATTTCCTGCAGCAGGTAGCCGAAGCCGCGCACCGTGACGATTTCGACGCGGCACTGCTCGAGTTTCTTGCGCACGCGGTGCACGTAGACTTCGATCGCGGTGTCGCCGAGATCGCCGCCGAAGTGCGTGAGGTGATCCTGCAGCTGGGCCTTGCTGACGACGCGGCCGTGACGCAGCAGCAGCATCTCGAGCACCGCGAATTCACGCGGCGACAGTTCGAGCGGCTTGTCGTCGTTGAAGATGCGGCGATCGACGCCCGACAGGCGGACGCCGCCGAGCGACACTTCCGGGCGCGGCATGTCGCTGTGCGGGCCGCTGCGGCGCATCACCGCGCGGATGCGCGCTTCGAGCTCGGCCGGCTCGAACGGCTTGAGCATGTAGTCGTCGGCGCCGGAGTTCAGGCCCTGGATCCGGTCGTTCAGCTCGTCGCGTGCGGTCAGCACGATGACGGGCGTGTGGCGGTTGGTCTGGCGGAAGCGCGTGAGCAGCGTCATCCCGTCGATGCCCGGCAGGCCGAGGTCGAGGATCACGAGTTCGTGGCGATTCTGTGCCAGCGCCTGTTCGGCAAAGATGCCGTCATGCACCATGTCAACGGTGAAGCCAGCCTGCTCGAGGCTGCTCTGGATACCGCGTGCGATGGGGCGGTCGTCTTCGATCAGAAGGAGTCGCATGAAGTTCGCTCAAGTACAATGGGTTGGCGGTTCAGGCACGCGGACAGCACGACGCCGTTTCCACAGGGGTGCCGCGACACCTGACATCAAGCATGGCGGCCAGCGAACGATTAAATCCAATCATGTCCGATATTTCGATCAACGACCTAGAAGCCGCGATCAATTTCTGGCGCGCCCGCTCGCCGTCGAGCGGCGACGAACTCAAACTCTGCGAAGAGGCCAGCGCGCTTTCCAAGCCGTATGCGCTGCTGATTGTACAGCGCCAAGGCGCGCTGCAACTGGAAGGTTTGGACCCCAAGGCACGGAATGCGTACGAGACTTACGTGCGCCTTAAGGATGGCTTGGAAAGCTGAAGGCTTTCGCTGACTACATCCTAGAAAACGTTCATCGAAATGAAAAGTTGACGCGCCGCGCATCAAAGGACGCGCGGCGGTAGGGGAAGGTGTCAGGCGGCCGGTTTCGCGTGCGCGCCGGCAAGGTCGATGAAAAGCGCCAGTTCGATGTCGCGTTCGGTCAGGCCGTCGGCGTCGTGGGTCGACAGCGTGATGTCGACGCGGTTGTACACGTTGAACCATTCCGGATGGTGGTTCATTTCCTGCGCCTTGATCGCGACACGCGTCATGAAGCCGAAGGCTTCGTTGAAATCGGCGAAGCGCAGGCTGCGCTGGATCGCGTCGCGGCCCGGTACGGCCGACCAGAGCGGCAGGCCTTCGAGCCGGGTCTTGCGTTCTTCTGATGTGAGCTTGTGGATCATCTTGCACCTCTCGTTCGGTAACGGCGCCCGCGCGCGGCTGCGCCGCGCGCCGAAGCCGGCACCGGTCATTGTTTCATAGTTGTGGGACGACCATCCGGGGACGGCCATCCGGCGACCATCGGCGCGTTCGCGGGTCACGCGTCGGCGTCGTCGGGCCAGCCTTCGCCCGTGCCGCGATGCAGCACGCGATCAGTATCGAGCACCGCGCCGGCCGCGAACTCGGGCAGCGCCGCCAGCCGGTCGGCCAGCGCTCGGCCGTCGACGTCGGCGAGCGCGAACAGTTGCGCGAAATCGTCGATCACGAAGTAGGTCTTCTGGAACGTGTCGATCCGGTACTTCGTGCGCATCACGCGCTCGAGGTCGAAGCCGAGCCGGTTCGGCGCCGCGCTTTCGAGGCTGTACAGGCTTTCGCCCTTGCTCGACACGATCCCGGCGCCGTAGATCGACAGGCCGTTCGTGCCGCGCGGATCGCGGATCAATCCGAATTCCACCGTATACCAGTAGAGTCGCGCGAGCCGCGCCAGCGCCGCTTCGTCGTCGGCGACCGCGAGCGCGGTGCGGCCGTACGCCTGCATGTAGTCGGCGAACACCGGGTCGATCAGCAGCGGCACGTGGCCGAAGAGATCGTGGAAGCAGTCGGGTTCCTGCAGGTAGTCGAGCTGGTCGGGGCGGCGCATCCACCAGGTGACCGGGAAGCGCCGGTTCGCGAGATGCTCGAAGAACACGCGGTCGGGCACGAGGCCCGGCACGGCGACGATCTCCCAGCCCGTTGCCGGCTTCAGCTGGCGGTTCACGTCGGCGAACGACGGCACGCGATCGGCCGGCAGGTCGATCTTCCCGAGCCCCGCGACGAACGCGTCGCACGCGCGCCCGCGCAGCAGCGCGGACTGGCGTGCATAGAGCTGCTTCCACACCGCGTGGTCGACCTGGCCGTATCGCGCGAGCGGCTGGTCGATGGTGAAATCGGCGCGGGTTTCGAGGCCCGCATCGAACTGCTCCTGCAGTTTCGCGGTGACGACGGTGGACATGATCTGGCTCTGCACGCGGCGGTTGTGAACCATGCAAGTGTAGAGCGGGCTGCGCGCGGAATGGGCGCAATATTGGCGTTAATTCGCACGATGATGCGATAATCGCGCATCAAACAAAGGATCAATGCGGAGAATGCTCATGCTGGAACTCGATCACTTCGATCTCGCGCTGCTGGACGTGCTGCAGCGCTTCGGCCGCGCGACGCATCAGCAGCTCGGCGAGGAGGTGCCGCTGTCGCCGTCGCAGATCGGCCGGCGGCTGCAGCGGCTCGAGGCGGCCGGCGTGATCGAAGGCTACCGCGTGATGCTCCGGCCCGAAAAGCTTGGGCTCGGCGTCACCGCGTTCACGAGCCTCAAGCTCAAGCACCACGGCGATTCGATCATCGAGCAGTTCCAGCAGCAGATCGACGTGCTGCCCGAAGTGCTCGAATGCCATGCGGTGGTGGGCGATGCGGACTACCTGTTGCGGATCGTCGCGCCCGACCTGAACGCGCTGTCGCAGTTCGTGATGAAGAAGCTGATGCGCGTGCCGGGCGTCGACAGCGTGCGCTCGAACATCGTGCTGACGACCTTCAAGCGCAACGGCGCGCTGCCGCTCGCGCACCTGGCGCCCGGCGCGGCCTGACACGGCGGCAGGGCGGCGACGGCGCGGCAGGGTCGAAGGCGGCGCGGGTTGCGCCGCCCCGGGGCAGGGCCGGATCAGGCCGCTTCGTGCTGCGTGTCGGCGTTCAGCAGGTCGACGTATGCGACCGCGACGAGATCGTCCGGCGACACGCCGAGCTTCGCGAACACGTCGTGCGCTTCGGCTTCGCCGCCGGCTTCGTCGTCGTCGGGGCCGAGCACGACTTCCAGTTCAATGAAATCGCCGAGGCCGTCGACGCGGTCGAGATGGATGCGCGTGCGGCCCGCCAGGTACACGTGCCGTTCCTTCGTCACGATCCCGCGCGTGGTCAGCGCGGTGGCGAGCAGCGCGTGCATCGCGTCGGGGTTCGTCACCGGGCTGCGCGTGTAGTACGACGCCTTCGGGCCGTCGCGGTCGTCGCGCTGGTAGAAGATCAGTTCGGCCGGCGTGCCGTCCTCGAAGCGGCGCAGCTTCAGCCGGCCGCGCGGCACGTCATAGAAGAAATCCTGCTGGCGATAGAAGAGCGGCGCTTCGGTCGCGAGTTTGGCCGCCTGTTCGCGCAGCTGGTCGAATTCGCGGGCGCGGGCTTTGATCTCGATGTTGCGGGCCATGCGGGTCTCCTTCAATCGGGGTCTCGCGGTGTGCGAACGCACAATCTAGCAAAAACGTGGAGACGGTGGCGTGACGGCGGGGGCGGGGTGCGGCGCGATGACGCGAGTCGTGCCCGGCAGCGGGATGCCCGAGGCCCGACGCCCGGCACGCGCACTTTCATCAGCACCGCTCATATCGCCCACTGCGCTTCGATCAGCCGCAGCGCCGCCGCGATCGCCGGTTCGTCGCGCCGCTCGGCGAGCGTCACGAAGGTGAGCTCGGTCGGCACCGTCACGCGTTCGACGATCGTCAGCGCATGCGCGTGCGCTTCGGCCAGCGCGGTCGAATCGCGCGCGAGCGTCAATCCGATGCCCGATTTGACGAGATCGAGCATCGACTGCTCCTGGTCGACCTCGGCAACCTTGAGCGGCTGCGCGCCGGCGTCGGCGAAGCGCCGCGACAGCAGCCGGTGGTGCGCGGATGCCGGCGGCGTCCAGATCCACGGCAGCGCGGCAAGCGAGCGCCAGTCGTTCACGCGCTGTACGCGCTCCTTCCAGCCGGCCGGCGCGAGCACGCGGTACTCGAAATGCGTGAGCGTGACGGTGTGGAACAGTGCGCCGTCGAGCGGATCGTCCTCGCCCGGCCGGCCGATGTAGTAGCCGACGTCGAGCGCCTGCGTGCGCACCTGTTCGATGACCCAACCCGACATCCCGTGCCGCAGCGCCGTTTCGATCTGCGGATGGGTTTCGACGAGCGCGCGCAGGAAGCCGCCGAGCCGCAGGAAGCCCGGATCGAGGATCGTGCCGATCCGCAGCCGGCCGCGCACCTCGTGCCGCAGCGCAGCAGCGGCGCGCTGCACGTCGGCGGCCGCGGCGAGCGCGCGTTCCGCATGCGGCAGCAGGGTCTGGCCGTCGCGCGTGAGCGCGAGCCCGCGCGACGTGCGCGTAAACAGCGTGACGCCGAGTGTTTCCTGCAGATGCTTGATCTGCAGGCTGACGGCCGGCTGCGTCAGGTGCAGCTGCACGGCGGCGCGTGTCAGGTTGCCTTCACGTGCGACCGTCGCGAACGCACGGAGCAGGGTGAGATCCATCGTCGTGATATGAGCGCGGCTTATAACGCAGTTCAGCATAACTCATTGGATCGGCAGCCGGCAGCGGGAGTACGCTTCATCGGTCGTGTCGCGCGGCCGCCAGCGCGGGCCGCGACGCACTATGCTGAAAATGCGCGCGGCACCGCGCCGCGCGGCGCACAACAACGAAGAAGGGGACACGCCGTGAGTACTCCACGCACGCTCGAAGGCGAATTCGACTACGTGATCGTCGGCGCGGGCACCGCGGGCTGCGTGCTCGCGAACCGCCTGACCGAGGATCCCGACATCCGCGTGCTGCTGCTCGAAGCAGGCGGCAAGGACGACTATCACTGGATCCACATCCCGGTCGGCTATCTGTATTGCATCGGCAACCCGCGCACCGACTGGCTGTACAAGACCCAACCCGAAGCGGCGCTCAACGGCCGGGCGCTGTCGTATCCGCGCGGCCGCGTGCTCGGCGGCTGCTCGTCGATCAACGGGATGATCTACATGCGCGGCCAGCGCGAGGATTACGACAGCTGGGCGCAGGAAACCGGCGACGCCGGCTGGTCGTGGGACAGCGTGCTGCCGATCTTCAAGCGCAGCGAGGACCACCATGCGGGCGCGAGCGACGCACACGGCGCGGGCGGTTACTGGCGCGTCGAGAAGCAGCGGCTGCGCTGGGAGATCCTCGAATCGTTCGCGCAGGCCGCGCAGCAGACGGGCATCCCGGCAACCGACGACTTCAACCGCGGTGACAATTCCGGGGTCGGTTATTTCGAGGTGAACCAGAAGCGCGGCGTGCGCTGGAATACGTCGAAGGCGTTCCTGCGGCCCGCGATGGCGCGCCCGAACCTGACCGTGATCACCGGCGCGCACGCGCAACGCGTGATTTTCGACGGGCGGCGCGCGGTCGGCGTCGAATATCGCGGCGGCGGCACCGATTACGTTGCGCGGGCGCGCTCGGAGGTGCTGCTGACGTCCGGCGCCGTGAATTCGCCGCAGCTGCTCGAACTGTCGGGCATCGGCGACGGCCGGCGGCTGCAGGCGCTCGGCATCGACGTCGTGCAGGATCTGCCGGGCGTCGGCGAAAACCTGCAGGATCACCTGCAATTGCGGATGGCGTTTCGCGTCGAAGGCGTGCGCACGCTCAACACGCTGTCCGCGCACTGGTGGGGCAAGCTGATGATCGGCGCGGAATATGCGTTGCTGCAGCGCGGGCCGATGTCGATGGCGCCGTCGCAACTCGGCGCATTCGCGAAATCCGATCCCGACGATCCGGCACTCACGCGCCCCGATCTCGAATACCACGTGCAGCCGCTGTCGCTCGAACGTTTCGGCGAGCCGCTGCACAGCTTCAATGCATTTACGGCGTCCGTGTGCCATCTGCGGCCGACGTCGCGCGGCAGCGTGCATGTCGCGAGCGCCGATCCGGGTGTCGCACCCGCAATCGCGCCGAACTATCTGTCGACCGACCACGATCGCCACGTCGCCGCGAACGCGCTGCGCCTCACGCGCCGGATCGCGTCCGCGCCGGCGCTCGCGCGTTATCGGCCCGAGGAAATCCTGCCCGGCACGCAATACCGCAGCGAAGCCGAGCTGATCGACGCGGCGGGCGCCGTCGGCACGACGATCTTCCACCCGGTCGGCACCTGCCGGATGGGGCGGGCCGACGACGAGCGTGCGGTCGTCGACAGCCGGCTGCGCGTACGCGGCATCGCCGGGCTGCGGATCGTCGATGCGTCGGTGATGCCCTTCATTACATCGGGCAATACCAATTCACCGACGCTGATGATCGCCGAGCGCGCGAGCGACATGATCCGTGCCGATCGCCGCGCGGCGCGCGAAGCGACGACGGTGCGAACGGAGCCCGCGGCGACGGCCGCGTGACGGAACGCTGACACGCACGACAGCGGGCCGTCATGATGACGCCCGCTGATTCGATATGCGAAACAAGCTGCCGGGGCCGATCGTGTCGATTGCGTCGCTTCACCGGCAAGATCCATGCAAGCCGTGCAGCCGCACGGCTTTCTTGCTGCGTGCCTGCCGCGCCGTGCGAAGAGACAACGGTCGATGATGCACGTGTCAAAAAAACGTGGCGAAAAACCGAGCACAACCGCACGCGACATGGCGGCCAGCCCTATAAGTGCAAATCCCGATGATTGCACTGCACCAACGGCGAGACAATGTGGCGCAGTGTGCATACGCGTCGGCGCGGGAGACCACCCTCGAGGCGTAACACGGCGCCCGGGGCAGCCTGCTCATCCGCTGACGTGTTTCGCGGCCGCTTCGCGCGAATCTTCCCGGTGCTTCGCCTGACTTCGTATGGAAGGGAACATGATTCTCGGCGACACGATTCTGGAAACACGCGGACTGACCAAGGAATTCAGGGGTTTCACGGCCGTCAACGGCGTGAACCTGCGTGTGCGTCGCGGTGCGATCCATGCGTTGATCGGACCGAACGGCGCAGGCAAGACGACCTGCTTCAACCTCCTCACCAAATTCCTGACGCCGACGGCCGGGCAGATCGTCTTCAACGGGATCGACATCACCGACGAGCGGCCCGCGCAGGTCGCGCGGCGCGGCATCATCCGTTCGTTCCAGATCTCGGCCGTCTTTCCGCACCTGACCGCATTGCAGAACGTGCGCATCGGCCTGCAGCGCGCGCTCGGCACCGAATTCCATTTCTGGCGCAGCGAACGCACGCTCAAGCGGCTCGACGACCGTGCGATGGATCTGCTCACGCAGGTCGGCCTCACCGATTTCGCGCAGGTGCCGACCGTCGAACTCGCATACGGCCGCAAGCGCGCGCTGGAGATCGCGACCACGCTCGCGATGGAGCCCGAGCTGATGCTGCTCGACGAGCCCACGCAAGGGATGGGCCACGAGGACGTCGATCGCGTGACCGCACTGATCAAGAAGGTCGCGAGCGGCCGCACCATCCTGATGGTCGAGCACAACATGAACGTGATCGCGGGCATCTCCGACACGATCACCGTCCTGCAACGCGGCGAGGTGCTGGCCGAAGGCTCGTATGCGGAAGTGTCGAAGAATCCGCTCGTCATCGAAGCCTACATGGGCAGCGCCGACGCGGCGCTCGCGGGGGCGCACGCATGAAGCACAGCGAACGGGAGGAACGCGAATTGAGCGGCGTCGAAAGCGGTACGCCCGCGCTGGAGATCACGGGCCTGGAGGCCTGGTACGGGGAATCCCACATATTGCACGGTGTCGACCTGACGGTGCATCGCGGCGAGGTCGTCACGCTGCTCGGCCGCAACGGCGCGGGCCGCACGACGACGCTGCGCGCGATCATGGGCCTCACGGGCCGCCGCAGCGGGTCGATCAAGGTCGCGGGCAACGAGACGATCGGCCTCGCGACACACCGCATCGCGCATTTCGGTGTCGGCTACTGCCCGGAGGAGCGCGGGATCTTCTCGAGCCTCTCGTGCGAGGAGAACCTGATGCTGCCGCCGCCGATCGGCCCGCGCGATCACGCGATGTCGATCGACGAGATCTACACGATGTTCCCGAACCTCGCATCGCGCCGGCAGAGCCAGGGCACGCGGCTGTCCGGCGGCGAGCAGCAGATGCTCGCGGTCGCGCGGATCCTGCGCACCGGCGCGAACCTGCTGCTGCTCGACGAGATCTCCGAAGGCCTCGCGCCGGTAATCGTGCAGTCGCTGGCGCGGATGATCGTCGCGCTGAAGGCGCGCGGCTACACGATCGTGATGGTCGAACAGAATTTCCGCTTCGCGGCGCCGCTCGCCGACCGGTTCTACGTGATGGAGCACGGCAGCATCGTCGAACATTTCCAGGCGGCGGAACTGGAAAGCAAGATGCCGACCCTGCACGACCTGCTCGGGGTGTGACGCCGCCCCGTCTCTTTCGCCGCTAGCCGTGGCGGCTTCGAACAACCACAACGCATCAGAACAACAGGAGACGTCAATGAAAATGAAGACCCTCGCACACGCCTGTCTCGCGCTCGCGGCGGCCGCGTTCACCACCGGCGCCGCGCAGGCCGCGGATACCGTGAAGATCGGCTTCATCACCGACATGTCGGGGCTTTACGCGGACATCGACGGGCAGGGCGGCCTCGAGGCGATCCGCATGGCGGTCGCCGATTTCGGCGGCAAGGTGCTCGGCAAGCCGATCGAGGTCGTCTATGCCGATCACCAGAATAAGGCCGACATCGCCGCGTCGAAGGCGCGTGAATGGATGGACCGTGGCGGGCTCGACCTGCTGGTCGGCGGCACGAACTCCGCCACCGCGCTGTCGATGAACCAGGTCGCGGCCGAGAAGAAGAAGGTCTACATCAACATCGGCGCGGGCGCCGACACGCTGACGAACGAGCAGTGCACGCCGTACACGGTCCACTACGCATACGACACGATGGCGCTCGCGAAGGGCACCGGTTCGGCGGTGGTGAAGCAGGGCGGCAAGAGCTGGTTCTTCCTGACTGCCGACTACGCGTTCGGCAAGGCGCTCGAGAAGAACACGTCGGATGTCGTGAAGGCGAACGGCGGGCAGGTGCTCGGTGCGGTGCG
The DNA here is from genome assembly GCF_050768715.1 of Burkholderia sp. ZZQ-2. Classification (NCBI taxonomy): domain Bacteria; kingdom Pseudomonadati; phylum Pseudomonadota; class Betaproteobacteria; order Burkholderiales; family Burkholderiaceae; genus Burkholderia; species Burkholderia sp. ZZQ-2. Next base: position 32,455 of record NZ_LDVA01000266.1, read on the forward strand.
TCACCCGCTGTCCGCGTCGGATTTCTCGTCGTTCCTGCTGCAGGCGCAGGCGTCGAAGGCGCAGATCCTCGGCCTCGCGAACGCGGGCGGCGACACGATCAACTCGATCAAGGCCGCGAAGGAGTTCGGCATCACGAAGACGATGAAGCTCGCCGCGCTGCTGATGTTCATCGACGACGTGCACAGCCTCGGCCTCGAGACGACGCAGGGCCTCGTGCTGACCGACAGCTGGTACTGGAACCGCGATGCGGCGTCGCGCCAGTGGGCGCAACGCTACTTCGGCAAGATGAAGAAGATGCCGTCGAGCCTGCAGGCGGCCGACTACTCGTCGGTGACGACCTACCTGAAGGCGGTCCAGGCTGCCGGCACGACCGATTCCGACAAGGTGATGGCCGAGCTGAAGAAGATCAAGATCAACGACTTCTACGCGAAGGGCTACATCCGCACGGACGGCAGCATGATCCACGACATGTACCTGATGGAAGTGAAGAAGCCTGCTGAATCGAAGGAGCCGTGGGATTACTACAAGGTGCTCGCGACGATTCCGGGCGAACAGGCGTTCGGGACCAAGCAGGAATCGCGCTGCGCGTTGTGGAAGTAAGCGGGGCTTGGCGGCGCGCGAGTTGCGCGCCGCACGGTGGCGGCCGCAGCGATGTGCCCCGCTGCGCCGCCCGCGTGCGTATCCCGAGAAGGTTGCGCGCGCAACGAAACTCATACTGACGGCTAAGTCGATGGAAATCTTTGGCATTCCGTTGCCGGCGATGCTGAGCCAGTTGCTGCTCGGGCTCGTCAACGGCTCGTTCTACGCGATCCTGAGCCTCGGGCTCGCGGTGATCTTCGGGCTGCTCAACGTGATCAACTTCGCGCACGGCGCGCTGTTCATGCTGGGCGCGATGCTCGCGTGGATGGGCCTGTCGTACTTCGGGCTGCCGTACTGGGCGATGCTCGTGATCGCGCCGCTGGTCGTCGGTGCGTTCGGGATCCTGATCGAACGCTCGATGCTGCGCTGGCTGTACAAGCTCGATCACCTGTACGGGCTGCTGCTCACGTTCGGGCTCACGCTGGTCGTCGAAGGCGTGTTCCGGTCGATCTACGGCTCGTCCGGCCAGCCGTACGACGTGCCGTCGCAGCTGTCCGGCGCCACCAACCTCGGCTTCATGTTCCTGCCGAACTACCGTGCGTGGGTGGTCGTCGCGTCGCTCGCGGTGTGTCTCGTGACCTGGTTCGTGATCGAGAAGACGCGCCTCGGCGCCTACCTGCGCGCGGGCACCGAGAACCCGAAGCTCGTCGAGGCATTCGGCGTGAACGTGCCGATGATGATCACGCTCACCTACGGCTTCGGCGTCGCGCTCGCGGCGTTCGCGGGCGTGCTGGCCGCGCCGGTGATCCAGGTGTCGCCGCTGATGGGCCAGCCGATGATCATCACCGTGTTCGCGGTGGTCGTGATCGGCGGGATGGGGTCGATCCTCGGCTCGATCGTCACGGGCCTGATGCTCGGCGTGATCGAGGGTTTCACGCGCGTGTTCTACCCCGAAGCGTCGGCCACCGTCGTGTTCGTGATCATGGCGATCGTGCTGCTGTTCCGCCCGGCGGGCCTCTTCGGCAAGGAAAAATGATGCAGAGAAAAGTGCTCTACGGCGTGCTGCTTGCCGCACTGCTCGCCGCGCCGTTCATCGGCGCGTACCCGGTGTTCGTGATGAAGGTGCTCACGTTCGCGCTGTTCGCGGCCGCATTCAACCTGCTGATCGGCTATACGGGGCTGCTGTCGTTCGGTCATGCGATGTTCCTCGCGACCGCCGGTTATGCGACCGGTTATTCGATGCAGACGCTCGGCTTCACGCCGGAACTCGGGGTGCTCGTCGGCACCGTTGCCGCGACGCTGCTCGGGCTCGTCGTCGGGCTGTTCGCGATCCGCCGGCAGGGCATCTACTTCGCGATGATCACGCTCGCGTTCGCGCAGATGGTCTATTTCATCTACCTGCAGGCGCCGTTCACGCACGGCGAAGACGGGTTGCAGGGCGTGCCGCGCGGTCACCTGTTCGGGCTGCTCGACCTGTCGAACGACGTCGCGCTGTACTACGTCGTGGTGGCGGTGGTCGTTGCCGCGTGCGCGTTCATCGTGCGTGTCGTGCATTCGCCGTTCGGCCAGGTGCTCGTCGCGATCAAGGAGAACGAGGCGCGCGCGATCTCGCTCGGCTACGACACCGACCGTTTCAAGCTGCTCGCGTTCATCCTGTCGGCGGGCATCGCGGGACTGGCCGGCTCGCTGAAGGTGCTCGTGCTCGGCTTCGAGACGCTGTCGGACGCGTACTGGACGATGTCGGGCCTGGTCGTGCTGATGACGCTCGTCGGCGGCATGGGCACGCTGTTCGGGCCGCTGCTCGGCGCGGCGCTGATCGTCGCGCTCGAAGACCGGCTCGGCGACATCGGCGAAGGGCTCGCATCGGCGACGGGCGTCGCGTGGTTCCATTCGCTCGGCGAATCGGCGACGATCGTCACGGGGCTGATCTTCATCGTGTGCGTGCTCGCGTTCCGGCGCGGCATCGTCGGCGAGATGGTCGCGCGGATCAAGCCGCTCAGGGCCTCCTGAGCGCATGCCGCGCACGTCGCCGCCGGTTGATGCGAAGCACCATCCGGCATGCTCGTGAAGCGCGTCGCAGCGCGCTCGGGGTGGCACCGCGCGGCTGGCTGCTGCCCCATTTTCGTGCGGCGATGCACCATAGGGGTAAATGCTAAGTTGCCGTGGTGCTTAAGCCTCTTTAAGATTCACCCTAGTTCTGATGCACCGCGAAACGAATTTGCAGGTGGAGAACGAGGAGACAATCGAGGCACAAAGTGCCCGGACCCTAAAGCGCTGTTGGACGGAATCCAACAGCGCTTTTTCATTTGGTGCACGAATTTTCATCGATGGTGCAGGCGAATCGCGCTGCGTTCCGCGCGCCCGTGTTTTGCCTCGCGTCACTCGCGCGTCATCCCGTCCCCCCGATTTCATCCGTTCCTGCCGGTCGATCGCCGCCGGCGCGCAGCCGTGCGCATGCCGTCCGGGCTTACCCGGTTGGCGTGCGCAAAAAGCGTCCGTTACACTCAGCTTTCGCCGACCGTGCGGTCGGGAAAACGGTCGGCAGTTCTCCTACAAGCAAAATGCAGAAGAGGGAGTGCGGTTGGATGAGAAGCGCGGGACGAAGGATCGGGGCGGGAGGGGCGGCTGGCGCCGCTCGTTCGGGGGCGGACGTGCATCGGTATGCCCCGGCTTTCACGAGCCGCTCTGCGGCCGACATGTGCGTTCCGATGCAATTTGCCGGCACGATGGTCTGTCCGGTCGTTGCGTTCGCATCCGATGCGTCGTTCGCATTCGCATGAACGGCCGTTTTTCCGATCCTGCATTGCCCGCGCATGGAGCCGTATCAGGCCCGGCCGGCGGACCTTCCGGCGATCGTTGCGCCCGCATCGATCGCGTTTCGCACAGCGCCGCTTTTCTCCGTTTCCTTCATCCTGACGACATTGCCGCCGCGCATCGTGGCGGTCGAACGACCGTTTCGGCACGCGCTGCGGCGCGTGCATGTGCGGTATCGCCGGGGCTCGATGGCGGCGCCGGCGTTTCACGGGAAAACGAGTGTAGGCGGGGCAAGGCGAGATAGTTAAATTATTAACTTGTTTGGAGACCGGGAGCCGCCCGAGCGACCCGTGGCTTTTTCGAGCAGCGTTTGGAGACGACATAAATGAAGATGAATCGATGGATGGAAGTTCTGCTTGCCGCGGGCCTCGTGTGCGCGGCCGCCACGGCGTCGGCGCAGGTGAAGATCGGCGTGACGCTGTCGGCCACCGGGCCGGCCGCGTCGCTCGGGATTCCGGAAAAGAACACGATCGCGCTGCTGCCGAAGGAAATCGCCGGCAAGAGCGTGCAGTACATCGTGCTCGACGACGCATCCGACACGAGCCGCGCGGTGCAGAACGTGCGCAAGCTGATCGACGAGGATCACGTCGACGCGATCATCGGTTCGTCCGTCACGCCGAACTCGCTCGCGATGCTCGATCCCGTGTCGCAGGGCAAGACGCCGACGATCTCGCTCGCGGCGAGCGCGCAGATCATCTCGCCGATGGATGCGAAGCGCGCCTGGATGTTCAAGGTGCCGCAGAACGACCAGCTGATGGCCGACGCGATCGCCGGCTACATGGCGAAGCACGGCGTGAAGACGGTCGGCTTCATCGGCTTCGCCGATGCGTACGGCGACAGCTGGTACAACACGTTCAACGCGGCGGCCGCGAAGAACGGCCTGAAGGTCGTGTCGAACGAGCGCTTCAACCGTACCGACGCGTCGGTGATGGGGCAGGTGCTGAAGCTGATGGGCTCGAATCCCGATGCGGTGCTGATCGCCGGCTCGGGCACGCCGGCGGCGCTGCCGGCGAAGACGCTGAAGGAGCGCGGCTACAAGGGCAAGGTGTACCAGACGCACGGCGTCGCGAACAACGACTTCCTGCGTGTGTGCGGCAAGGACTGCGAAGGCGAGATCCTGCCGGCCGGCCCGGTGCTCGTGACCGACCAGCTGCCCGATTCGAATCCGGTGAAGAAGCCGGCGCTCGGGTACAAGGCCGCGTACGAGAAGGCCTACGGCGCGGGCTCGCTGGCGACGTTCGGCGGCCATGCGTGGGATGCGGGGCTGCTGCTGCAGCGTGCGATTCCGGAAGCGCTGAAGAAGGGCCAGCCGGGCACCGAGGCGTTCCGCGAAGCGCTGCGCGCGTCGCTCGAAAGCGTGAAGGACCTGCCCGTGTCGCACGGCGTGATCAACATGACGCCGACCGATCACAACGGCTTCGATACGCGTGCGCGCGTGATGGTGCAGATCGTCGACGGCAAGTGGAAGCTGCAGGCCGAGTAAGCATCACGTGAAACCGGCGTGCGCGGCGCGAACGGCGCCGTGCGTGCCGTCGGCAGGGTGCGCGGCCCGACGGGTCGCGCCCATGCCGCCTGGAACCGCCGGGGCCCGTCGCCGGGTGCCTGCGCACCGGTCTTGCCGTCCGCGCGCCCCGGCCGTTTCCGTCTTTCGTTTCTCCGCAGCATTCTCGATACACGAAACGTATGGATCTCTCGATTGCAGCGATCCTCGCGCAAGACGGCATCACGACCGGCGCCATATATGCATTGCTGTCGCTGGCGCTCGTGCTGGTGTTTTCCGTCACGCGGGTGATCTTCATTCCCCAGGGCGAATTCGTCGCCTACGGTGCGCTGACGCTTGCCGCGTTGCAGGCGCAGAAATTTCCCGCCACCTGCTGGCTGTTGTTCGTGATGGGCATCGCGTGCTTCCTGCTCGAAGTCGGCGGCCTGATCCGGCATCGCGAACGTCGCCATCAGCTCGGCCGCACACTCGCGACACTCGGCAGCCGCTACGTCCTGCTGCCGCTCGCGGTGTTCGCGATCACGCGCAGCTTTGCCGCACAGCCGCTGCCGATGCTCGCGCAGATCGCGCTGACACTCGCGATCGTCGTGCCGATGGGGCCGTTCGTCTACCGGCTCGTGTACCAGCCGATCGCCGAAGGCACGACGCTGCTGCTGCTGATCGTGTCGGTCGCCGTCCACTTCGCGATGGTTGGCCTCGGGCTCGTGATGTTCGGCGCGGAAGGTTCGCGCACTAACGGGTTTTCGGATGCGTCGCTCGCGATCGGCAGCATGACCGTGTCGGTGCAGAGCATCCTGGTCGTCGTGACGGCACTCGTGCTGATCGGCGCGCTCTACGTGTACTTCGGCCGCACGATCGCCGGCAAGGCGCTGCGCGCGACGTCGGTGAACCGGCTCGGCGCGCGGCTCGTCGGCATCGGCACGACCGAGGCAGGGCGGCTCGCGTTCACGTTCGCGGCGGGGCTCGGCGTGCTGTCCGGGATCCTCGTCGGCCCGCTGACGACGATCTACTACGACTCGGGCTTCCTGATCGGCCTGAAGGGTTTCGTTGGCGCGATCATCGGCGGGCTCGTCAGCTATCCGCTCGCGGCCGCCGGCTCGCTGCTCGTCGGCGTGCTCGAATCGTATTCGTCGTTCTGGGCGAGCGCGTACAAGGAGGTGATCGTGTTCACGCTGATCATTCCGGTGCTGCTGTGGCGGAGCTTCGCGACGCCGCACGCGGAAGAGGAAGAGGAGTGACACGATGAAGACGATGGTACGCAACAAGACCTTCTGGGTGTTTCTCGTGGTGCTGTTCGCGCTGCCGGTGCTGCCTGGTGCGCTGCAGGTGCCCGAATACTGGATCACGCTGCTGAACTACATCGGCCTCTACGCGATCGTCGCGATCGGGCTCGTGCTGCTGACGGGCGTCGGCGGGATGACGAGCTTCGGGCAGGCCGCGTTCGTCGGCATCGGCGCCTATGCGACCGCGTTCCTGACGACGCGATACGGCGTGTCGCCGTGGCTCGCGCTGATCGTCGGCGTCGTACTGACGGCGCTCGTCGCGCTCGTGCTCGGCGCGGTCACGATGCGGCTGTCCGGCCACTTCCTGCCGCTCGGCACGATCGCGTGGGGCCTCGCGCTGTTCTACCTGTTCGGCAACCTCGAACTGCTCGGCAAGTACGACGGCATCAACGGGATTCCGGCGCTGAACCTGTTCGGCATCGAGCTTGGAAGCGGGCGCAGCCTGTATTTCCTGATCTGGGCCGTCGTGCTGGCTGCGATCGTGTCGGTGCAGAACCTGCTGAACAGCCGCCCGGGCCGTGCGATCCGCGCGCTGCGCGGCGGCGGCGTGATGGCCGAGGCGATGGGCGTGAACACCGCGTGGATGCGCGTCGTGATCTTCGTCTATGCGGCCGTGCTCGCGGCCGTATCGGGCTTCCTGTACGCGCACCTGCAGCGCGCGGTGAACCCGACGCCGTTCGGGCTGAACCACGGGATCGAGTTTCTGTTCATGGCCGTGGTCGGCGGCGTGTCGCACGTGTGGGGCGCGGTGCTCGGCGCCGCGATCCTGACCGTGCTGCAGGACTATCTGCAGACGCTGCTGCCGAAGCTGCTCGGCTCGGAAGGCAACTTCGAGATCATCGTGTTCGGCGTGCTGATGGTGCTGCTGCTGCAGTACGCGCGTCAGGGCGTGTGGCCGTTCGTCGCGAGGCTGTTCCCGCGTGGGCCGCGCGCGCATGTGCCCGAGCACGCCGATCCGTTGCCGCAACGCGCGAAGCCGACGGCCGGCGAGCCGCTGCTCGTCGTCGACAATGCGCGCAAGCAGTTCGGCGGGCTCGTGGCCGTCAACGACGTCAGCTTCGACGTGAAAGCGGGGCAGATCATCGGGCTGATCGGCCCGAACGGCGCCGGCAAGTCGACCACGTTCAACCTCGTGACGGGTGTGCTGAAGCCGACGGGCGGCACGATCAGGTTCCGTGGCGAGCGTATCGACGGGCTCACATCGCGCCAGATCGTCCGCCGCGGCATCGGCCGGACGTTCCAGCACGTGAAGCTGTTGCCGGCGATGACGGTGCTCGAGAACGTCGCGATCGGTGCGCACCTGCGTGGCCGTACGGGCGTGTGGCGCAGCGTCGCGCGGCTCAATGCACATGAGGAAGCGCAGTTGCTGGCTGAGGCCGCACGCCAGATTCGCCGCGTCGGGCTTGAAAAGCACATGTACGACGAAGCGGGCAGCCTCGCGCTGGGGCAGCAGCGAATTCTCGAAATCGCGCGGGCGCTGTGCTGCGATCCGACGCTGCTGCTGCTCGACGAGCCGGCCGCCGGGCTGCGTTACCAGGAGAAGCAGCAACTCGCCGATCTGCTGCGACGGCTGAAGGCGGAAGGCATGAGCGTGTTGCTCGTGGAACACGACATGGATTTCGTGATGAATCTCACCGACCGTTTGGTGGTGATGGAGTTCGGCACGCGGATCGCGGAAGGACTGCCGCAAGACGTGCAGCAGGATCCGGCGGTGCTGGAAGCGTATCTGGGCGGGGTGGAGTGATGACGGACACGACGATGCCGATTCTCGAAGTGCGCGGGCTGGCGGTCCGGTACGGGAAGGTGGAGGCGCTGCACGGCGCGGCGATCAAGGTTGGCGCGGGGCAGATCGTCAGCGTGATCGGCCCGAACGGCGCCGGCAAATCGACGCTGCTGAACGCGATCATGGGCGCGCTGCCGGTGACCGGGCATGCATCGGGTGCGATCGTGTACCGCGGGCACGACGTCGGCGCATTGCCGGTCGAACAGCGCGTCGCACGCGGGATGTGCCTCGTACCGGAAAAGCGTGAGCTGTTCAGCACGATGACGGTCGAAGACAACCTCGTATTGGGCGCGTATCGGCGCAAGCAGGCCGGTGAAGCGAACTTCCTCGACCAGCTCGATCATGTGTTCGCCCTGTTTCCGCGGCTGAAGGAGCGCCGCAAGCAGGCGGCTGGCACGCTATCCGGCGGCGAGCGGCAGATGCTCGCGGTTGGACGCGCACTGATGGGCAAGCCCGATCTGCTGATGCTCGACGAGCCGAGCCTCGGGCTGGCGCCGCTGATCGTGAAGGAGATTTTTCATATCATCAGCGCGTTGCGCGGTACGGGCGTAGCTACGCTGCTGATCGAGCAGAACGCACGGGCTGCACTGCAGATCTCCGATTACGGCTATGTGCTGGAGACAGGCGAATTTGCGCTGGAAGGGCCGGCGGCCGAACTCGCGCAGAATCCACGCGTGATCGAGACGTACCTCGGACTAGTGAAGAAAACGGCCTGATCGGTGGCGTGATGGGCGGGAAACGGGCGGCGTGTTTCACGTGAAACACGCCGTTTTTGTTTTTGGGTGAGATGCGACCCCGACACGCGACGGCTAGCGGCCGGGGGATAAGTGCAAGGGAAACAATCGGAAGCTCTGTGCAGCGCGGACGACGATCCGGAGCATCGTTCGCCGGTGGCTGTCGCCTGTTCCACCCACTGGGGATGTTGTGCCGGGTCACAGGGGATAAGTGTCGAGCTAACCGTCCGAAATTCTGTGAGGGAGAGGGTGGGCGCGGTCGCACAGGGTGTTCCGTCCGGGTTGCTGTGCCGGGCACAGGCATCGAACGGGTGTGTTCCACGTGAAATTTCCCGGCAAGCGAATTTTTTTGCACAGGCACAACGATGTGCTGCCGGCGGGCCGGAAGCGTTGCCGGAGCGGGCTCTGCGCCACGGATTCCGCGGCCGAGCACAGAAAAATCGCCGAAATGCACAGACCCTACCATTCGGACGGCCTTCGGGTGAAAAGCGAACCCGCTATAATTCGGCCCATACATTTCTCAGATAGGTTCGTGCGCAGTCCTGCGTACGGAATCCACCATGCTTTTTCCCACAGAATTTGACGTCATCGTCGTCGGTGGCGGTCATGCCGGCACGGAAGCCGCGCTGGCGTCCGCCCGCATGGGCGCAAAGACATTACTGCTGACCCACAACATCGAAACGCTCGGGCAGATGAGCTGCAATCCGTCGATCGGCGGCATTGGCAAGGGCCATCTGGTCAAGGAAGTCGATGCGCTGGGTGGCGCAATGGCAGCCGCGACCGACGAGAGCGGTATTCAGTTCCGGATCCTCAATTCGTCGAAGGGGCCTGCCGTGCGCGCGACGCGTGCGCAGGCCGATCGCATCCTGTACAAGGCCGCGATTCGCCACCGGCTCGAGAATCAGCCGAACCTGTGGCTGTTCCAGCAGGCTGTCGACGACCTGATGGTCGAAGGCGACCGCGTGGTGGGCGCCGTCACGCAGATCGGCATACGCTTCCGTGCGCGTGCGGTCGTGCTGACAGCCGGTACGTTCCTCGACGGCAAGATTCACGTCGGCCTGAACAACTATACGGGTGGTCGTGCGGGCGATCCGGCGGCCGTGTCGCTATCGTCGCGCCTGAAGGAGCTGAAGCTGCCGCAGGGCCGCCTGAAGACCGGTACGCCGCCGCGTATCGATGGTCGCTCGATCGACTTCTCGCAGCTGGATGAACAGCCGGGCGATCTCGATCCGATCCCCGTCTTCTCGTTCCTGGGCCGTGCGGAGCAGCATCCGCAGCAACTGCCGTGCTGGGTCACACATACGAACGAGCGCACGCACGACATCATTCGTGGCGGCCTCGACCGTTCGCCTATGTATACAGGCGTGATCGAAGGCGTCGGGCCGCGCTATTGCCCGTCGATCGAGGACAAGATTCACCGGTTCGCTTCGAAGGAATCGCACCAGATCTTCCTGGAGCCGGAAGGGCTGACGACCAACGAGTTCTACCCGAACGGGATCTCGACGAGCCTGCCGTTCGACGTCCAGCTCGAGCTCGTGCACTCGATGCGCGGCCTCGAGAACGCGCATATCCTGCGCCCCGGCTACGCGATCGAGTACGACTACTTCGACCCGCGTGCGCTGAAGGCGTCGCTCGAAACGAAGGCGATCAACGGGCTGTTCTTTGCGGGCCAGATCAATGGGACGACGGGCTATGAAGAAGCGGCCGCGCAGGGTCTGCTGGCCGGTCTCAACGCTGGCCGCTACGTGCAGCAGAAGGACGCATGGTGCCCGCGCCGTGACCAGGCCTACCTTGGCGTGCTGGTCGACGATCTCGTGACGCGCGGTGTGGCCGAGCCGTACCGGATGTTCACGAGCCGCGCCGAGTATCGCCTCAGCCTGCGTGAAGACAATGCCGACATGCGCTTGACCGAGATCGGCCGCGAACTGGGGCTCGTCGACGACGCACGCTGGGACGCATTCAGCCGGAAGCGCGACGCTGTTTCACGTGAAACCGAACGCCTGAAGTCGACGTGGGTCACGCCGAAGACGTTGCCGCCGGAAGAGGCGACCGCGCTCCTCGGCAAGGCGATCGACCACGAATACAGCCTCGCCGAACTGCTGCGCCGTCCGGGTATCAGCTACGACGGTGTGTGCGGACTGAAGGGCGGCGAGTGCGGCCCCGCTGAGCCGCTGGCCGACGATCCGGTGCTGCTCGAGCAGATCAAGGAGCAGGTCGAGATCGGCATCAAGTATCAGGGCTACATCGAGCGCCAGGCATCGGAAATCGAACGCAACGATGCGAACGAGAACACGCGCCTGCCCGACGGTATCGATTACCGCGAAGTCCGCGGCCTGTCGTTCGAGGTGAGCCAGAAGCTCAACGAGTTCCGGCCGGAAACGATCGGGCAGGCGTCGCGCATCTCGGGTGTCACGCCGGCGGCAATCTCGCTGCTGATGGTGCACCTGAAGCGTCGCGGCCTGGGCCGCCGTAATGGCACGGCCGAAGCGGCAGCGGAGCAGGGGGACGGCGCCGTCCCGACGCAACAATGACGGCGCGTCGCGCGCCGGCGGTTAATCGGGACGTACTGGAACAGATGCTCGTCGAAGGCACGACGGCGCTCGACCTCACGCTGACGGATGCACAACGCAACCAGCTGCTCGACTATGTCGCGCTGCTCGGCAAGTGGAACGCGGTCTACAACCTGACCGCGATCCGCGACCCGAAGCAGATGCTGATCCAGCACATCCTCGATTCGCTTTCCATCGTTCCGCATCTGCGTGGCCGTGCATCGGCCCGCGTGCTCGACGTCGGCTCGGGCGGCGGATTGCCCGGTATCGTGCTGGCGATCGTCGAGCCGGATTGGCAGATCACGCTGAACGATATCGTGCAGAAGAAGTCTGCATTCCAGACCCAGATGCGTGCGGAGCTGAAGCTCGCGAACCTGTCGGTGGTCACGGGGCGGGTCGAATCGCTGCAGCCGGGTGTCGAAGTGCCGGAAAAATTCGACATGATCGTATCCCGCGCTTTCGCGGATCTGTCCGACTTCGTTAAACTTGCTCGACACCTGGTTGCGCCGGGCGGATCGATCTGGGCAATGAAGGGCGTTCATCCGGACGACGAGATTGCGCGGTTGCCGGAAGGCAGCCGCGTGAAGCAGACGATACGGCTGGCGGTGCCGTTGCTCGATGCCGAACGGCATCTGATCGAAGTGGCCGTCGACGAAGCGAATTGAAGGGCCGGCGCGCGATGGCGCGCCGTTTGTTTGAAGGTAAAGGGAACACACCAACGATGGCAAAGATCTTCTGCGTTGCGAACCAGAAGGGGGGCGTCGGCAAGACGACGACATCGGTCAATCTCGCCGCAAGCCTTGCAGCGCAGGAGCAACGAGTCCTGCTGATCGATCTCGACCCTCAGGGTAACGCGACGATGGGCAGCGGGATCGACAAGGCTGCTTGCGAAGCGACCGTGTACGAGGTGCTGGTCGACGGCGTGTCGGTGACCGACGCGCGCATCCGGCCGGACGGCGTCACCTACGATGTGCTGCCCGCGAACCGCGAGCTGTCCGGTGCCGAGATCGAACTGATCAGCATCGACAACCGCGAGCGCCGGCTGAAGGCCGCGCTCGAGCACGTGGCCGACGATTACGATTTCGTGCTGATCGATTGCCCGCCGACGCTGTCGCTGCTGACGCTGAACGGCTTGTGCGCGGCGCATGGCGTCGTGATCCCCATGCAGTGCGAATACTTTGCACTGGAGGGGTTGTCGGACCTCGTCAACACGATCAAGCAGGTTCACGCGAACATGAACCGCGACCTGAAGATCATCGGCTTGCTGCGTGTGATGTTCGATCCGCGCATCACGCTGCAGCAGCAAGTCTCCGATCAACTGAAAGCGCACTTCGGCGACAAGGTGTTCGACGCGGTGATTCCGCGCAACGTGCGCCTGGCGGAAGCGCCGAGCTACGGGCTGCCTGGCGTCGTGTTCGACCGCAGCTCGCGCGGTGCGCAAGCGTATCTCCAGTTCGGTGCCGAGATGATCGACCGCGTTCGCGCGTTCGAGGTGTCGTGATCCGGACATGAGCGAAGCGAGGAAGAAAGACATGAACGCGGTACCAAAGAAGAAGGGCTTGGGACGTGGCCTCGAAGCGCTGCTCGGCGGCAGTGCCGATATCACCGAAGCGGTGAAGATCGAAGGGGCACCGAACACGCTCGCGCTCGGCAAGCTGCAGGCCGGCAAGTACCAGCCGCGGACGCGGATGGACGAAGGCAGCCTGCAGGAGCTCGCGGCGAGCATTCGCGCGCAGGGCGTGATGCAGCCGATCCTGGTACGGCCCATTTCGTCAGACAAATACGAGATCATCGCGGGCGAGCGCCGTTTCCGCGCGGCACGCCTCGCGGGCCTCGATGAAGTGCCGGTGCTCGTGAAGGATGTGTCCGACCAGGCCGCCGCGGCGATGGCGCTGATCGAGAACATCCAGCGCGAGGATCTGAACCCGCTCGAAGAGGCGCACGGTATCCAGCGCCTGCTCGACGAGTTCGGTTTCACGCACGAACAGGCGGCCGAATCGGTCGGCCGTTCGCGCAGCGCAGTGTCGAACCTGCTGCGCCTGCTGAACCTGGCTTCGCCGGTGCAGACGATGCTGCTGGCCGGTGATCTCGACATGGGGCATGCGCGCGCGCTGCTCGCCGTCGATGCGGCCACGCAGATCACGCTCGCCCATCAGGTCGTCAACAAGCGCATGTCGGTGCGGGAGACCGAGAAGCTCGTCACGCACACGACGAAGGAAGCGCCGGCCGTGAAGGCGCGCGCGAAGGACGACGGCGGGCGCGATACGCGCCGTCTCGAGGAGGAGTTGTCCGACCTGCTCGCGTCGACGGTGAAGATCAAGCTCGGCCGCCGCGGACGAGGGCAGGTCACGATCGACTTCGGCAACCTCGACGCGCTCGAGGGCATTCTCGTGCGGCTGCGCGGCAACGTCGCGACCGAAGAGTAACGCGGTGCCGATGGAGAAGACGGGCGCGCCGACGCCGCGCCGGTGGCTGGGATGGCTTGCGCAGGAGCCGGTGCTGTCGGTTCTTGTGCTTGGCCTGATCGTGCTGCAATGGGTGCGTCCGCAACCATTTTCCGTGTTGGCCGGTCGCGTCGACTGGCAGACGGTCGCGACGCTGGCGGGCCTGCTGATGCTGACCAAGGCGCTCGAGTTGTCCGGCTGCCTGATGTGGCTCGCACACCGCATCGTGCATCACGTGCATTCCGAACGCGGGCTCGCGTTGTTGCTCGTGGGGTTCGCCGCGTTGTTGTCGATGTGGCTCACCAACGACGTCGCGCTGTTCGTCGTCGTGCCGTTGATGGTCTCGCTGCGTGCGCTGACGCCACTGCCGTTCCGGCGGCTCGTGATCGTCGTCGCGCTGGCGGTCAACGCGGGGTCCGTCGCGACGCCGCTCGGCAATCCCCAGAATCTATTCCTGTGGCAATTGAGCGGTGCGTCGTTCGGCCGCTTCGTGGTCACGCTCGGGCCGCTCGCGATCGCGCTGATGGCGCTGCTGCTCGTGCTGACCGCATGCGCGTTTCGCGCGAAGCCGCTCGACTTGTCCGGCGACGTCACAGCGCTGCCCGTGCAACGCATGCACGCGCTGATCGCGGCGGTGCTGTTCGCCGCGTTCGTGCTGCTCGCCGATGCGCATCATCCGCTGCCCGGTCTCGTCGGTGTCGCCATCGTGCTGCTCGCCGTCAAACGCGACGCAGTCCTGAAGATCGACTGGCTGCTGCTGCTGATCTTCGTACTGATGTTCGTCGTGCTGCGTACCGCGGCTGCGCTGCCCGTCGTGCACGACACGATTGCGAATGCGCAACTCGATTCGCCGCTGCGCGTCTACGCGGCCGGCGCGCTGTTGTCACAGGTCATCAGCAATGTACCGGCCGCGATCCTGCTGTCGGAATTCACGCACGACTGGCGTGCGCTCGCGTTCGGCGTATCGGTCGGCGGCTTCGGTTTCGCGATCGGCTCGCTTGCGAACCTGATCGCGGTGCGTCTCGCGAAGGAGCCGCGCATGTGGCTGCCGTTCCATCTGGTTTCGATTCCGTTCGCACTCGCCAGCGCGGCGGTCGGTGCGTGGCTGCTCGTTCACGGTTGAGTGACGCGGCTGCGCGCGGCACAGCCGTGCGATTCGGGTGGCGGGGCAGGTGCACAGTATTCGCGCTGGCTGCGGGGCTGTTGATAAGTCCGGCAATTCACAGTCGATCGCCTGTGGTGGCATGACAACTGATTGGATGATTCGACGCGTCGGCGTCGGCCCCGATTTCGGGCATCCGATGCCGCCGGATGGTCACAGGTTTTTCCTGCTCGGCGCTTCGTGCTTGGCGTGAGCCCGGGGCCGCGTCACGGCGTGGATTCCGGATGGCGTTCGAGCCGTCCCGCCGGCATCCGCATCGGGCCTCGTTTCCTTGTCATTTCCTCGTCGCCGGATTTTTTCGAGCAAGAAATACCGGCGCAAAAAAGCGACCTTACAACTGTCATCGTACGTCGTCGAATCGCGTGTTTTTTCACATGATGAGGCGTCGTTTTACGCAGGTTTTTGTCGCGTCTAAAGCCTTGAATCACTTGCAACTATCGCTTACAATCGCCCGGATTTGTTAGCTAGGCACCCCTGAAAGCTTTCAGAAAGCTTGGGGCCGGGTTCAAGGATTTTGCGGAAGATTGCGATGGCGGGTCAGGCGCCGGACGACAGGCACGATGATCAGCGCACGCAACGCACCGCTTCGGCGGCCGGCGAGCGGCGCGAATCCGACGATGACTGGGACGCCGAGCAGCAAGATAACAACATCGTTCCGCTCACGCGGGCAGAAGCCGAAAAGCTGTTCGGCCCGAACGTGAGCAAGCCCTCGCGCGTGACCCCCTATAAGGTGGTATTCGCGCAAGTGGTTCTGTCCCTGGTTGCAACGCTGGCGTGGTGGCTGTTTTCGAAGTCGCCGGGCGCCGCTGCGCAATCCGCGTTTCTGGGCGGAGCGATCGGCTGGGTGCCAAGTGCGGTATTCGTGGCACGACTGAAGGCAGGTGGTTCGGCCACCGTGATGAGCTGGGTGATGGGCGAAGCCCTGAAGCTCGCTCTGACGATCGGGATGTTCACTGCAGTGGCGTTCGGCTGGGCCGGCGTGCACTGGGTGCCGTTCCTCGTCACGTACCTCGTCGTGCTGAAGACGTACTGGATCGCACTGGCCTGGCGGTAAGGAACAAGCAGCGTGCGGTTTCGACAACGAACCGCGCCGGCCCGTTCCCGCAATAGCGTGTTGCGGAACTGGCAAAACGATTTTCGACAATTTGGGTGGCATTAACGATATGGCAGCTAGCGAAGGCACGCGCGGTCCGGATCCGTCCGAGTACATTGCGCACCACTTGCAGAATTTCTCCACCTCGCATCAGACGTCGATTTTCGACATCCACGTCTGGAATCTCGACACGCTGTTCTGGTCGATCGTTTGCGGCATCGTGACGATCGTCCTGCTGCGTCTGGCTGCCCGCAAGGCGACGTCGGGCGTGCCGGGCCGTTTCCAGTGCGCGATCGAGATGCTCGTCGAGATGGTCGAAGACCAATCGAAGGCCATCGTTCACGGCAATCGTACCTTCATCGCTCCGCTCGCGCTCACGGTGTTCGTGTGGGTCGCGCTGATGAACTCCCTCGACTTCCTCCCGGTCGACCTGCCGGGCCGCGTGATCGGCCTGCTCGGTCTGTCGGACGTGATTTCCCACCATCGCATCGTCCCGACGGCCGACCTGAACGGCACGCTCGGCATCGCGCTCGGCGTGTTCGTCCTGATGATCTACTACAGCATCAAGATCAAGGGCGCGGGCGGCTTTGTGCATGAGCTGCTGTCGGCACCGTTCGGCGCCCACCCGCTGCTGTGGATCCCTAACCTCGCGCTCAACATCGTCGAATATCTTGCCAAGACCGTCTCCCTCGGTATGCGGCTGTTCGGCAACATGTACGCGGGTGAGCTGTTGTTCCTGTTGATCGCCCTGCTCGGCAGCATGTGGAGCTTCGGTGGCGACGCAACGTTCCTCGGCTTCGTTGGCCACGTGATCGCGGGCAGCGTCTGGGCAATCTTCCACATCCTGATTGTTCTGTTGCAGGCATTCATTTTCATGATGCTGACGCTGGTGTATCTCGGCCAGGCGCACGACAAGCACTAAGCGCGGCGTGCAAAAAAGAGTTTCCGTTTTAGTTTTTTAAATCTCAGTTCCAAGTCTTTTCACAAAGGAGTGATCATGCAAGCTTACATCGCCAACATCCAGGGTCTGACCGCCATCGGTATCGGCATCATCATCGGCCTGGGTGCAATCGGCGCCTGTATCGGTATCGCGCTGATGGGTGGTAAGTACATCGAAGCCTGCGCACGTCAGCCGGAACTCATCAACCCGCTGCAAACGAAGATGTTCCTGCTGGCTGGTCTGATCGACGCGGCATTCCTGATCGGCGTGGGTGTTGCAATGCTGTTCGCGTTCGCGAACCCGCTCCTGTCGAAGCTCGTCGCAGGCTAAGGTTCCTCGGAAATATGCGTCCGGCGTGAGCCGGCGCAGGGCGGAACGGAGACTTGGGGCGCTGATCGAATGCAACTCGATGAGCGCCTTACCGTTTCATTTTTCCGGAATAGCAGATAAGGAAACACCGTGAATCTCAACGCAACTCTGTTTGCGCAAATGGTCGTGTTCCTGGTCCTCGCGTGGTTCACGATGAAGTTCGTGTGGCCGCCGTTGATCAACGCCCTCGACGAACGTTCGAAGAAGATCGCCGACGGCCTCGCCGCCGCCGAGAAGGGCAAGGCAGAACTCGACGCAGCGCACAAGCGCGTGGACCAGGAACTCGCGCAGGCCCGCAATGACGGCCAGCAGCGCATCGCCGACGCTGAAAAGCGTGCCCAGGCGGTCGCCGAGGAAATCAAGGCCAACGCCCAGGCTGAAGCCGCCCGCATCGTCGCCCAGGCGAAGGCGGAAGCAGAACAGCAAATCGTGAAGGCGCGCGAAGCGCTGCGTGGCGAAGTCGCTACGCTGGCCGTGAAGGGCGCCGAGCAGATCCTGAAGCGCGAAGTCGATCAAACGGCCCACGCCCAACTGCTGAATCAACTGAAAGCCGAGCTCTGATCATGGCCGAACTTGCAACCATCGCCCGCCCTTACGCAGAAGCGCTGTTCCGCGTGGCCGAGGGCGGTGACATCGCCGCCTGGTCCACGCTCGTGCAAGAGCTGGCCCAGGTTGCGCGTCTGCCGGAAGTGCTGTCGGTCGCGTCGAGCCCGAAGGTGACGCGCACGCAAGTAGCCGAGTTGCTGCTTGCTGCTGCGAAGTCGCCGCTCGCGGCCGGCGCCGAAGCGAAGAACTTCGTGCAGATGCTGGTCGACAATCATCGCATCGCGCTGCTGCCGGAAATTGCCGAGCAGTTCGAGGCGCTCAAGAACGAACGTGAAGGTGCCGCCGACGCCGAGATCGTGAGCGCGTTCCCGCTGAACGGCGCGGATCTCGACAGTCTCGTCTCGGGCCTCGAACGCAAGTTCAAGCGCAAGCTGAAACCGACGGTCGAAGTCGATTCGTCGCTGATCGGCGGCGTGCGCGTGACGGTCGGCGACGAAGTGCTCGACACCTCGGTTCGCGCGCGCCTCGCATCGATGCAGGCTGCCTTGACCGCCTGAGCGCCACGCCGGCACGCAACAGAATTGACTATCAGGAGCGAATAATGCAACTCAATCCCTCTGAGATCAGCGAG
This sequence comes from Burkholderia sp. ZZQ-2, assembly GCF_050768715.1. NCBI lineage: Bacteria > Pseudomonadati > Pseudomonadota > Betaproteobacteria > Burkholderiales > Burkholderiaceae > Burkholderia > Burkholderia sp. ZZQ-2. The sequence goes on from NZ_LDVA01000266.1 coordinate 50,884, forward strand.
CTGATCAAGAGCCGGATCCAGGGCCTTGAAGCGAGCGCAGACGTTCGCAACCAGGGCACCGTGATCTCCGTGACCGACGGTATCGTGCGTATCCACGGCCTGTCGGACGTGATGCAGGGCGAAATGCTCGAGTTTCCGGGCAACACGTTCGGCCTCGCGCTGAACCTCGAGCGCGACTCGGTCGGCGCGGTGATTCTCGGCGAATACGAACACATCTCGGAAGGCGACATCGTCAAGACGACGGGCCGCATTCTCGAAGTCCCGGTTGGCCCGGAACTCGTCGGCCGCGTGGTCGATGCGCTCGGCAACCCGATCGACGGCAAGGGCCCGGTCAATGCGAAGCTGACCGATGCGATCGAAAAGATCGCCCCGGGCGTGATCTGGCGTAAGTCGGTGTCGCAGCCGGTGCAGACGGGCATCAAGTCGATCGACGCGATGGTGCCGATCGGCCGTGGCCAGCGTGAGCTGATCATCGGCGACCGTCAGTGCGGCAAGACCGCGGTGGCGCTCGACGCGATCATCAACCAGAAGGGCAAGGACCTGATCTGTATCTACGTCGCGATCGGCCAGAAGGCTTCGTCGATCATGAACGTGGTTCGCAAGCTCGAAGAAACGGGCGCGATGGAATACACGATCGTCGTCGCCGCTTCGGCTTCGGATTCGGCAGCGATGCAGTACCTCGCACCGTACGCCGGCTGCACGATGGGCGAATACTTCCGCGACCGCGGCCAAGACGCGCTGATCATCTATGACGACTTGACCAAGCAGGCCTGGGCATACCGTCAGATCTCGCTGCTGCTGCGCCGCCCGCCGGGCCGTGAAGCGTACCCGGGCGACGTGTTCTATCTGCACTCGCGTCTGCTCGAGCGTGCGGCTCGCGTGTCGGAAGAGTACGTCGAGAAGTTCACGAACGGCGAAGTGAAGGGCAAGAGCGGCTCGCTGACGGCACTGCCGGTCATCGAAACGCAGGCTGGCGACGTGACCGCGTTCGTTCCGACGAACGTGATCTCGATTACCGACGGCCAGATCTTCCTGGAAACCGACCTGTTCAACGCAGGCATCCGCCCGGCAATCAACGCCGGCGTGTCGGTGTCGCGAGTCGGTGGCGCCGCTCAGACGAAGGTCGTGAAGAAGCTGTCGGGCGGTATCCGTACCGACCTCGCGCAGTACCGTGAACTGGCGGCATTCGCCCAGTTCGCATCGGACCTCGACGAAGCGACCCGCAAGCAGCTCGAGCGCGGCCGCCGCGTGACGGAACTGCTGAAGCAGCCGCAGTACCAGCCGCTGCAGGTCTGGGAACTGGCCGTGTCGCTGTACGCCGCGAACAACGGCTACCTCGACGACCTCGACGTCAAGCAAGTGCTGTCGTTCGAGAAGGGCCTGCGCGAATACCTGAAGACCAGCCACGCTGACCTCATCAAGCGCATCGAAGACACCAAGGATCTCTCGAAGGACGACGAAGGCGCACTGCGCTCGGCGATCGAATCCTTCAAGAAGTCCGGTGCCTATTGATCCGCGAGTGACACACTGAGGCCGCGCGGGTGCTGATGCGCCCGCGCCGCTTCGGTCAAGGAGCAAGCTATGGCTGGAATGAAGGAAATTCGCGGGAAGATCAAGAGCGTGCAGAACACGCGCAAGATCACGAAGGCGATGGAGATGGTGGCCGCATCGAAGATGCGTCGCGCGCAGGAACGCATGCGCGCCGCTCGTCCGTATGCGGACAAGGTCCGTGCCATCGCCGCGCACATGAGCCGCGCGAACCCGGAGTACCGTCACCCGTTCATGGTGGCGAACGAAGGCGCGAACACGGCCGGCATCATTCTCGTCACGACGGACAAGGGTCTGTGCGGCGGTTTGAACACCAACGTGCTGCGTGCGACGGTTCAGAGGTTCAAGGAGCTGGAAGAGAAGGGCCAGAAGGTCGAAGCCACCGCGATAGGTAGCAAGGGCCTCGGGTTCCTGAACCGCTTCGGCGCGAAGGTGATGTCGCAGGTCGTTCACCTCGGCGACACCCCGCATCTGGACAAGCTGATCGGCGCCGTGAAGACGCAGCTCGATCTGTACTCGGAAGGCAAGCTGTCGGCGGTTTATATCGCTTACACGCGCTTCGTCAACACGATGAAGCAGGAAGCCGTGATCGAGCAGTTGCTGCCGCTGTCGTCGGAACACTTCGAAGCCGATGACGGTACGCCGGCCACGTCGTGGGACTACATCTACGAGCCGGACGCGCAGGCAGTCGTCGACGAACTGCTCGTGCGTTACGTCGAGGCGCTGGTGTACCAGGCCGTCGCGGAAAACATGGCGTCCGAGCAATCGGCGCGCATGGTCGCGATGAAGGCCGCGTCCGACAACGCGAAGACGGTGATCAGCGAACTGCAGCTCGTGTACAACAAGAGCCGCCAGGCCGCGATCACGAAAGAACTGTCGGAGATCGTCGGCGGCGCAGCCGCTGTTTAAGCGCGCGCCACGGACGACAACTGCGCCTTTGCGCGAGTAAAGAATCAGGTATTTAAAGGAAAAGCGATGAGTACTGCTGCTTTGGTAGAAGGCAAGATCGTACAGTGCATCGGCGCCGTTATCGACGTGGAATTCCCGCGCGACAGCATGCCGAAGATCTACGACGCGCTCATTCTCGATGGCTCGGAACTGACGCTCGAAGTCCAGCAGCAGCTGGGCGACGGCGTGGTCCGTACCATTTGTCTGGGTGCATCCGACGGCCTGCGCCGCGGCCTGACCGTGAAGAACACGGCAAAGCCGATCTCGGTGCCGGTCGGCAAGCCGACCCTCGGCCGAATCATGGACGTCCTCGGCCGTCCGATCGACGAAGCCGGCCCGATCGAAAGCGAAACGACGCGTTCGATCCACCAGAAGGCTCCGGCGTTCGACGAACTGTCGCCGTCGACCGAACTGCTCGAAACGGGTATCAAGGTTATCGACCTGATCTGCCCGTTCGCAAAGGGCGGTAAGGTTGGCCTGTTCGGCGGTGCTGGCGTGGGCAAGACCGTCAACATGATGGAGCTCATCAACAACATCGCGAAGGAGCACGGCGGTTACTCCGTGTTCGCGGGCGTGGGCGAGCGTACCCGTGAAGGGAACGACTTCTACCACGAAATGAAGGACTCGAACGTTCTCGACAAGGTCGCGCTGGTGTACGGCCAGATGAACGAGCCGCCGGGCAACCGTCTGCGCGTCGCGCTGACCGGCCTGGCGATGGCCGAGCACTTCCGTGACGAAGGCCTCGACGTGCTGTTCTTCGTCGACAACATCTACCGTTTCACGCTGGCCGGTACCGAAGTGTCGGCACTGCTCGGCCGTATGCCGTCGGCAGTGGGCTATCAGCCGACGCTGGCTGAAGAAATGGGCAAGCTGCAAGAGCGCATCACGTCGACCAAGAAGGGCTCGATTACGTCGGTCCAGGCCGTGTACGTCCCTGCGGACGACTTGACCGACCCGTCGCCGGCTACGACCTTCGGCCACCTGGACGCAACCGTCGTTCTGTCGCGTGACATCGCTTCGCTGGGTATCTACCCGGCGGTCGACCCGCTCGACTCGACGTCGCGCCAGATCGACCCGAACGTGATCGGTGAAGAGCACTACTCGATCACCCGCCGTGTTCAGCAGACGCTGCAGCGCTACAAGGAACTGCGCGACATCATCGCGATTCTGGGCATGGACGAACTGTCGCCGGAAGACAAGCTGTCGGTCGCACGCGCGCGTAAGATCCAGCGTTTCCTGTCGCAGCCGTTCCACGTCGCTGAAGTGTTCACGGGCTCGCCGGGCAAGTACGTGCCGCTGAAGGAAACGATCCGTGGCTTCAAGATGATCGTCGACGGCGAGTGCGACCACCTGCCGGAACAGGCGTTCTACATGGTCGGCACGATCGACGAAGCCTTCGAAAAGGCCAAGAAGATCTCGTAAGGGTCAGGCGTAACGCAGCGGGCGCCGCTACGTCCGTGAGGGATACCTTGATGGTATCCGTTCGCGGACAGGCGCTCACGTAATACGCTCAACCCGCCGTGCATGGGATCGGAGCAGGCGCTGAAGCGCTCGTTCCGATCGACAGGAGTCGATATGGCAACCATCAAAGTAGACGTCGTCAGCGCGGAAGAGCAGATCTTCTCGGGCGAGGCGAAATTCGTCGCGCTGCCGGGCGAAACGGGTGAGCTGGGTATTCTGCCGGGTCACACGCCGCTGATCACGCGGATTCGTCCGGGTGCGGTGCGCATCGAAGTCGAGGGCGGCAACGACGAATTCGTGTTCGTCGCGGGCGGCATTCTCGAAGTGCAGCCGGGTGCCGTGACGGTGCTCGCCGACACCGCGATCCGCGGCAAGGACCTCGACGCGGCGAAAGCCGAGGAAGCACGCAAGCGTGCCGAGGAAACGCTGCAGAACGCGAAGTCGGATCTCGACCTCGCGAAGGCGCAATCCGAGCTCGCGACCGCGATGGCGCAGCTCGAAGCGATCCAGCGTCTGGCGAAGATCCGCAGCCGGCACTGAGCCGCGCCGCGTGTCCCGCGAAAGAAAGCAGCCTTCGGGCTGCTTTTTTTTCGCCCGTCGTTTTCGTCTGTTTTTACGGGTCGGATCATACCGTCCGGTCGTGCTATTTCACCCGTCCGCAGTAATTCGATGTCAGAGTGTCGTCAGCCGCGCACGGCATCATCCCGGAGAGGCTATCCGTCGCGACGGCGGCGGAGCAGACACGCGTGAGCCGCATGTCGGGCCGGTCAGACAAAAACGGACGGAGACATTCATGGCAGCAGACCTTGGCGTGGGGGCGCTGATCGCGCCCGAAAACGGATTGTCGTACGTGCGCGGCACGACCGACGTGCCGCTCTCCGAAGCGACGATCGGCCGGTTCCTGCTCGACACGGCAGGCCGCTTTCCCGATCGGCCGGCCGTCGTGTTCCGCGAGCAGCAGGTGCGCTGGACCTGGCGCGAGTTCGCGAACGAGGTCGACGTGCTGGCGGCCGGGCTGGCCTCGCTCGGCATCGTGAAGGGCGATCGCGTCGGCATCTGGTCGCCGAACCGCAGCGAATGGCTGCTCACGCAGTTCGCGACCGCGCGGATCGGCGCGGTGCTCGTCAACATCAATCCGGCCTACCGGCTCGCGGAGCTCGAATACGCGCTGAACAAGGTCGGCTGTAAAGCCGTGATCGCCGCCGAGCGCTTCAAGACGTCCGCGTACGTCGAGATGCTGCAGACCATCGCGCCGGAACTCGCGACCGCGACGCCGGGCGACCTGCATGCGGCGCGCGTGCCGAGCCTGCGCACGGTCGTGTCGATGGGCGACGTCGCGCCGGCCGGCATGTTCCGCTTCGCGGACGTGATGGCGCGCGGCCGCCAGGCCGTCGATCCCGCGCTGCTCGATGCGATCGGCGCGACGCTCGAGGCCCATGAGCCGATCAACATCCAGTTCACGAGCGGCACGACGGGCAGCCCGAAGGGCGCGACGCTCACGCATCGCAACGTCGTCAACAACGGCCGCTCGATCGCGACCGCGATGCGCTTCACCGAACAGGACACGCTGTGCATCCCGGTGCCGCTGTATCACTGCTTCGGGATGGTGCTCGCGGTGCTCGCGTGCGTGTCGAAGGGGGCGGCGATGGTGTTCCCGGGCGAAGCATTCGACCCGGTCGCGACACTCGCGGCGGTGGCCGACGAGCGTTGCACCGCGCTGCACGGCGTGCCGACGATGTTCATCGCGGAGCTCGATCATCCGGCATTCGCGCAATTCGACCTGTCGACGCTGCGCACCGGGATCATGGCCGGCTCGCCGTGCCCGATCGAGACGATGAAGCGCGTCGTGTCGCAGATGCACCTGTCCGAGATCACGATCGCGTACGGGATGACGGAGACGAGCCCCGTATCGTTCCAGAGCTCGACCGACGACCCGCTCGAGAAGCGCACGACGACGGTCGGCCGCATCCAGCCGCACCTGGAAGTGAAGATCGTCGATCCGGGCGGCGATATCGTGCCGGTCGGCGCGACGGGCGAGCTGTGCACGAAGGGCTATTCGGTGATGCTCGGCTACTGGGACGATGACACGAAGACGCGCGAGGTGCTCGTGGACGGCTGGATGCATACGGGCGACCTCGCGACGCTCGATGCGGACGGTTACTGCAACATCGTCGGCCGGTTGAAGGACATGGTGATTCGCGGCGGCGAGAACGTTTATCCGCGCGAGATCGAGGAATTCCTGTTTCGGCATCCGAAGATTCAGAGCGCGCAGGTATTCGGCGTACCCGATGCGAAGTACGGCGAGGAGCTGTGCGCGTGGATCGTGCTGCGCGCGGACGAGCAGATGACCGAGGACGACGTGCGTGCGTTCTGCAGCGGGCAGATCGCGCACTACAAGATCCCGCGCTACATCCGCTTCGTCGACGAGTTGCCGATGACGGTGACGGGCAAGGTGCAGAAGTTCGTGATGCGCGACCGGATGATCGAGGAGCTGAAGCTCGACGTGCAGAAGACCGCTTAGCGCGGCATGAAGAAGGGAAAACGCGCTGGAAAAACGCGGCGGCCTGCGGGCCGTTGCGTTTTCGATGGACGAAAAAAAGCGGGCTTATTAGCCCGCTAAAAACCACACGCTACGGGGTTAGCGCGAGGAGACCAAAGATGAAACCGAGTCCGGCGGGGGGCCGGAAACGACTCCAACAGGGATGCCCCTTGGAAGGGCTTCGGTACGTGACCGACTGGCTCGCAGCGCTTCGCGTCCGCTCACACTTGGCACACGAGACCGCATCCGTGTTGAAACCGTTGAGGCCATTGTGGGCGAATTAATGACCCCTCGCGGTAACAAAGTGTTTCAGGTTGTAACGCCCGCCAGATAAGGCTTTCCGGGATTTTTTGCTGTTTTTGAGGGCCCGAAAAAGGTCATTTTTACCCATATTTTCCGCAGCGTTTTCAGCGCGTGCGCACGATGCGTTTTTCATGCGTATCAGGCTCGACGAATTGCCGATTTACACGCGAGAAAATGCGCGGTTCGGCAGATGCCGCGCATGACGATTCATTCGTCAGAAAGATTTTGAAACGTGATTGGCCGGCGCGGAAGTCGACCGTTCGGCCAGTTCGCCGGCATCGGGCCGATTTTGCCGGCGCCGGCGAGCTGCGTCGAAGTGTAACGGCGGTGATTCGGCCACCGCCGTACAGTGATTTTCGCGGGCGGCCGCCGCGGGGTCGGTGCCCGCTAAAGTCACAGCGGGCCGCCGCGTGCGAACCCGCTTACTTCAGCCATTTGTCCGAAATCGCCTGGTATTCGCCGGTCGACAGCGCGAGATGCAGCCACTGATCGACGTACTGCTGGAACGCGACGTCGCCGCGCGGCACCATGTACGCCTTCTCGCCGAACTGGAACGGCTTGTCCGGATGCACCGAGCACAGGCCCGGATTCAGCTTTTGCTGCAGCAGCGTCTCGGACGCATCCGTCACCATCACGTCCGCCTTGCCCGCGAGGATTTGCTTGAAGATCGTTACGTTGTCCGGATAGACCGTGAGGTTCGCGTGCGTGAAATACTGCTTCGCGAAACGCTCGTTGGTGCCGCCCGGGTTCACGATCACGCGCGTTTCCGGCCGGTCGATCTGCGCGACGGTCTGGTATTTGTCGGCGTCCGCGCAGCGCACGATCGGCGTCTTGCCGTCCACGACGTACGGCTGCGTGAAGAACACGCGCTTCTGGCGCTCGAGCGTCGTCGAGACGCCGCCCACCGCGATGTCGCATTTCGCGACGAAGTCGCCGGTCAGGTTCGGCCAGCTCGTCTTCACGTAGTCGGTCTTCACGCCGAGCGACTTCGCGAGCGATTCGGCCATGTCGATGTCGATGCCCTCGAAGCGGCCGTCCGCACGGTAGTACGAATACGGCTTGTAGTCGCCCGTCGTGCAGACGCGCAGCGTGCCGCGCGCGAGTACGTCGTCGAGCCGCGAGCCGGCGCCCGGTGCGGCGGCGCCTGCGGCGGTCTGCGCGTGCGCGGCGGCGCAGCAAAACAATGCGGCTGCGGCGAGCGTGGCGAATGGTTTCATCGGTCTACTCCTTCGTTTCGTTCGATATGAGCGTCCGATCATAACGGAGCCATCGCGCGCGTCATATGGCCGCCATCGCGCCGGCATGCGCAGCCTTGCGGCGGCTGTCCGGTAAAATGCCGCTTTGCCTTCGCACCGTCGCTCCTACCGTGGCCCATACCCTGCTCAACGACACCTTCCTGCGTGCGCTTCTGCGCGAGCCGACCGACTACACGCCGATCTGGCTGATGCGCCAGGCCGGCCGCTACCTGCCCGAATACAACGCGACGCGCGCGCGCGCCGGCAGCTTCCTCGGTCTCGCGAAGAATCCCGACTACGCGACCGAAGTGACGCTGCAGCCGCTCGAGCGCTTTCCGCTCGACGCCGCGATCCTGTTCTCGGACATCCTGACGATTCCGGACGCGATGGGCCTCGGCCTCGACTTCCAGGTCGGCGAAGGGCCGAAGTTCGCGCATCCGGTGCGTACCGAGGCCGATGTCGCCAGGCTCGCGGTGCCGGACATCGAGGAGACGCTCGGCTACGTGACGGGCGCGGTGCGCGAGATCCGCCGCGCGCTCACCGACGGTCAGGGCCGCCAGCGCGTGCCGCTGATCGGCTTTTCGGGCAGCCCGTGGACGCTCGCGTGCTACATGGTCGAAGGCGGCGGGTCGGACGATTTCCGCACGGTGAAGTCGATGGCGTATTCGCGCCCCGACCTGATGCACCGGATCCTCGACGTGAACGCGCAGGCCGTGGCGGCCTACCTGAACGCGCAGATCGAAGCGGGCGCGCAGGCCGTGATGATCTTCGATACGTGGGGCGGCGCGCTGGCGGACGGCGCGTACCAGCGCTTCTCGCTGGACTACATCCGCCGCGTGGTGGCGCAGCTCAAGCGCGAGCATGACGGCGAGCGCGTGCCGGTCATCACGTTCACGAAGGGCGGCGGGCTGTGGCTCGAGGAGATCGCGGCGACCGGCGTCGACGCGGTCGGGCTCGACTGGACGGTCAACCTCGGCGCCGCGCGCGAGCGCGTCGCGGGGCGAGTCGCGCTGCAGGGCAACCTCGACCCGACGATCCTGTTTGCGCCACCCGCCGCGGTGCGCGAGCAGGCGCGTGCGGTGCTCGACAGCTACGGCAACCATCCGGGCCATGTATTCAACCTCGGGCACGGTATTTCGCAATTCACGTCGCCCGATCACGTCGCCGAACTCGTCGACGAGGTGCATAACCACAGCCGCGCGATCCGTAGCGGAGCCGCCGGCTGAACGCAAGCGCTGTCATGCTGCACTGCGGGATGACAGCGTTTCGTTTTCGGCGCTAAACAGGGCGCAACCCCGCACCGGTTGCCGATTCAGTGCTTGTCAAGACTTGACTTATACACATTTTCCTCGTTGCAGCGCGGTAGAGCCCTGTGTCGGTCAAATTGCCTCGCTATGGTTCGGTAATTTGAATAGCAGCCTTATGGAATAAGGCTCCGCGGGGGACCGCCACAAACGGCGAAAATCAGCGGAAAGCGCGGCCCCGCGTGCGTTGCGGCCCGTGAGCGGCGAGTTCTCAACAAAGTTATCCACAGGCTGGGCAGGGTATACGGCGATTCCTAATGCGAATCCAAAACTTAGCGCCGAATCTGACGTTTTACTTTAAGTCCGCCGCCACGATGCGGGCGCGGATGCCGGCCGCCCGTCTCGATGCGGTGCATGCCGCCGCCGGAGCGCCGCGATGAGCGGCACCTACCTGCGCGTCGCGCTCGACCATCCGCTCGCCACCCTGTTCGACTATCGCTGCGACGCGCAACCGGTGCCCGTGCCGGGCACGCTCGTGCAGGTGCCGTTCGGCAAGCGGCAGGCGGTCGGGCTCGTCTGCGAAGTGACGACTCACACCGACGTGCCGCCGTCCCGGCTGCGCGCGGTCGACGCGATCTGCACCGACCTGCCGCCGTTGTCGCCGGACTGGCTCGCGCTCGTGTCGTTCGCCGCCGATTACTACCAGCGCGGGCGCGGCGAGGTC
>NZ_LDVA01000267.1:0-19040 GCF_050768715.1 Burkholderia sp. ZZQ-2
CGGGGCGACGCCCGTCGACGCGGCCCCGCGGTGCATCACGCTGTACTGGATTGACACAATTTTCAGGTTCTCATTTCATGGCCATTGTTTGCATCATCGATGACGATGCGTCGGTCCGTAAGAGTCTCGCCAGCCTGCTGAAATCGGCTGGCCATACTGCATTGCCGTTTGCGTCGGGCGAGGAATTCCTGGCGGCCGATGCGCCGGCCGGCGCGATTTGCGTGCTGGTCGACCTGAAGATGAAAGGGATGAGCGGGCTCGACGTCCAGCGTCAGCTGATTCAGCGCAACGCGACGCTGCCGGTCATCTTCATGTCGGCGCACGGCGACGACGAATCGATCCGCCGCGCGCTGGCGCAAGGCGCGATCGCGTTCCTGCGCAAGCCGTTTCCGTCAGACGACATGCTCAACCTGATCGATCAGGTCGCATCCGGCACGCCTCCCGCGTGAGCGGCGCTCCACCGGCCGGCCGCGCCGTCCGACGCGTGGCGGTTCCGCCCGGCATTTTGTTAGTTTATCATTTGATAATGAAGCGGATGCCTACACAGGGAATGCAATGGCGAGTACGCCGGACATGACGTCGAGCGGCAATGGCGGCGCGGGAGAACCCGCGCCGATCGTCTATGTGGTCGACGACGACGAAACGTTGCGGCGCGCGTTGAGCGCGCTGTTGCGTTCGGCGGGATTTCGCGTGGAGACCTTCGCGTCGTCGCGTGCGTTTCTCGCGTTCGAGCGGCCCGACGTGCCGAGCTGCCTGATCCTCGACGTGCGGCTCGCCGACGAGAGCGGGCTGGCCGTCCAGGAGGCGGCGGTGCGCGCGGGCCTGAACGTGCCGATCCTGTTCATGACGGGTTACGGCGACGTGGCCACGACGGTCAAGGCGATGAAGGGCGGCGCGCTCGATTTCCTGACGAAGCCGTTCGACGACGAGGCGATGCTCGATGCCGTCGGCCGCGCGCTGGAGCGCGACCGCACGCTTCACGCGGTGCGCGGCGCCTATGCGTCGTTGACGCCGCGCGAGCGCGAAGTGATGAGCCAGGTCGTCGCGGGTCTGATGAACAAGCAGATTGCCGCGAATCTCGGCCTTCAGGAAATCACGGTGAAGGTGCATCGGGCCCAGGTGATGAAGAAGATGCGGGTGCGCACGCTGCCGGATCTCGTGCGGCAGGCCGATGCGCTGGGCGTGCGCCCGGCCGGCGCGCGCGACTGAGCGCGCGGGGCCGGCCTGGCGGCGCAACGGTGTGGGTTTCGATGTGGCGGGCCGCGTCGCGACGATGACGACGGCGGCCCTCATGCGGCCACCGTGTTGCCAGCGACCGTGGCTTGCGTGACCGCGCGCACGTCGTGTTGCACGGCCGGCCGCGCGGCTGGCGTACCGTCGAACGCGGCGACGAGATGGTCGGCGAGTGCACGGATGCGCGCGGGCAGGTTGCGGCGCGAGTGATAGAGCAGCGATGCATCGAGATCGCCGACCTGCCAGTCGGGCAGCAGGCGAACGAGCGCGCCGTCGCGCTCGAGCGGCCGGGCAAGATGCTCGGGCAGCACCGCGAAACCTGTGCCGCGGGCCGTCGCGAGAATCAGCGTGTCGAGGCAGTTCGAGCTGATCGCGCCGGCAAGACGGATCTCGGCGATCGTGCCGCTGCGCCGATGCCGCAGCGGCCATGGCGACCCGGCGGCGCCCGTCTTGCCACCGTGCGGGCCCATGCGCTCGAGCGCCTGCGGCGTGAGCGCGTCGCCGCAGGCGGCGCGATACCGCGGGCTTGCGTACAGGCCCATCGGGATGCGCCCGAGGCGCCGCTCGACGCACGTGAGGCTCGACGTGCGTGAGGTGACGATCGACAGGTCCGTCGCGCCGTTCAACGCCGCGCTCGGATGATCGGTCCAGTCGATCCGGACCCGTACGAGCGGATGTTGCCGGTTGAAATCGGCGAGCGCCGGCACCAGCCGGTCGGCGCCGAACAGGTTCGACACCTCGATCGAGATCTCGCCCTGCATCTCGCTTGCGTTGGCGTGACAGCAGACGGAAAAGTGCTCGTATTGCTCCAGCAGCGCGAGCGCCTGTTCGAGCACGTCGTGGCCGACGCGGGTCAGCGTCACCTTGCGCGTCGTGCGGTGAAACAGCAGCACGCCGAGCGACGTTTCGAGGCACTGGATCGAGCGGCTGACGCAGGGAACGCCGAGCCCGTGAAGCTCGGCGGCTTTCGTGAAGCTGCCGTGCTCGGCAACCGTCTTGAGTATCTCGAGCGTTTTCAGGCGATCCATGACGGGTCTCGCTCCGGTGAATTCGATACGCTCAATGTAGGCAGTGCGCCGGCACCGGGCAACACAAAAAACGTTAGGTAAGCTTAAGAGCAACTTGAAAATTCGTGAGGCCGCCAGAATGACCGGCGGGCCGCACGGCGGGTATCTTTCAAAGCCGGTCGTCGCGTTGCGCGACGTTTTGCGGTGCGACGGAGGGCGGCGTCCACCCGCCGCCCAGCGCGCGCACCAGATCGACCGTCGCAATCGCGAGCGCCTGGCGGCTGTGGATCAACTGGCGTTGCGCGTTCAATGCGTCGCGGTCCGCGTCGATGACCTCGAGATAGCTGACGTAGCCATGTGCGTAGCGGCTCAGCGACAGCCGCGCGGCCGCTTCGGTCGAGCGCGCCGCGCTGTCGTAGCGCACGATCCGCTCGTTCTGCGCGGCGATGTCGTTGAGCGCGTCCTGCACCTCGCGCAGCGCGCCCAGCGCGGTCGCACGATAGTTCGCGTCGGCGAGCGCCGTGCCGGCCGTCGCGGCGGCTACCGCGGCGTCGCGCTTGCCGCCGTCGAACAGCGTTTCGGCCACGCTCGCCCCGAGGCCCCACAGCGAGCTGTTGCGCTCGAGAAACGAGCCGAGGTCGCGGCTCGCGAACCCGCCCTGGGCCGTCAGCGTCAGCGTCGGCAGCCATGCGGTGCGGGCAACGCCGGTTTCGAGCGATGCCGCATCGACACGGCGTGCCGCCGCATAGACGTCCGGCCGCTGCGCGAGCAGCACGGACGGCAGGCCGGGCGGCACCGCCGGCACGCGAATCGCGGCGGCGGTCGGCGCGACCGTGAAGCCGGTCGGCGACACGCCGGTCAGCACCGCGAGTGCATCGACGAGGTTTTCGCGCAGCCGCCGGCTGTCCGCGAGATCGGCGCGCGCGGTATCGAGATCGGCCGCCGCGCGCAGCGCGTCGAGATCGCTTGCCGCGCCGGCCCGCACGCGCGCGGCGATCACGTCGAGCGCGGTGCGGCGCAGCTCGATCGCGCGGGCGAGCGTCGCCAGATCCTCCTCGACGAAATGCAGCGTCAGGTAGTCGCTCGCGACCTCGGTCGCGACGCGCAGCCGCACGGCCGCGCGATCGGCGTCGGCCTGCAGCACGTTCTGCCTGCCGATTTCCGCGTCGCCGCGCAGGCGGCCCCACAGATCGACTTCATAGCTCGCGTTGAACGGCACCGACCAGTTGTGCATCAGGCGCTTCGGCAACGCATTGTCGACCGTGCCGGACACCCGCGAACGGTTGAACGACGGATCGACGCCGACGGTGGGGGAAAGCGCGGCTTCGCGCACGCCGAGCAGCGCCTGCGCCTGGTCGACGCGCGCGGCGGCCGCGCGGATGTCGAAGTTGCCGGCGAGCGCCGTATCGACGAGCGCGACGAGCGGCGCATCGCCGAACGACGCGGTCCATCCGGCGAGCGACGCGGCCGGTTCGCCGGGCGCATCCGCGTGGCGGAACCGGTCGGTGCCGACCGGGACGGGCGCGAGCGGCTGCGGCGCGATCGTGCAGGCGCCCAGCAGGCCGGCGGCGAGCAGCGCGGCGAGGCGGCTCATGGCTGTTCCCGGCCGGCTTGCAGCGTGACGACGACCGACAGGCCGGGCCGGATGCGCGGCTCGGTCGACGCCTGCCCGTCGAGCAGGATCTTGACCGGCACCCGCTGCGTGACCTTCGTGAAGTTGCCGGTCGCGTTGTCGGGCGGCAACAGCGCGAACTGCCCGCCGGTCGCGGGCGACAGGCTGTCGACGTGCCCGTTGAAGGTCAGGTCCGGCAGCGCGTCGAAACGCAGCCGCACGGCATCGCCGGCGCGCACGTGCTTGAGCTGCGTTTCGCGGAAGTTCGCGACGACCCACGGGTGCGGTTCGACCAGCGTGAGCAGCGCCTGGCCCGGCGCGACGTGCTCGCCGGTCTCGACGGTCTTCTTCCCGACGCGGCCGTCCGTCGGCGCGACGACGGTCGTGTACTGCAGTTGCAACTCCGCATCGCGCAAGTCGGCGTCTCCCTGGTGCGACACGGCGTCGGCCGCCTGCCATGCGGCCTGCGCGCTGCGCTGCTGCGCTTGCGCCGCGTCGATGCGGGCACGCGCGGACTTGCGCGCCGCGTTGGCCGCATCGAATTCCTGTTGCGACAACCCGCGCGGCGTCTCGCGGGTCAGCTCGCGCGCCCGTGCGTAGTCGAGTTCGGCCTTCTCGGCGTCGGCGTGCGCGGACACGAGCGTCGCGTCGGCCTGCTCGACCAGCGCCTTCGCGCGCATCGCATCGGCGCGCGCCTGCGCGACGCGCGCACGCTGCAGCGCGACGCGCACGTCGAAATCGCGCGGGTCGAGCCGCACGAGCGGGTCGCCCGCATGCACGAACTGGTTGTCGTCCACCAGCACGCGTTCGACGGTGCCGGCCACGCGCGGCGAGATCACGTGCAGGTGGCCCGTCACGTACGCGTCGTCGGTGCCGCGTTCATGCGCATCGTATTCGTAGACCAGCAGCGCGACGAGCCCCAGCGCGGCGCCGGCGATCAGGACAATCGGCCATTTGCGCGAGCGTGCGGGGGAGGCGGGCGGCGGGTTCGACGCGTTCGTCGGGTTCGTGCTCACAATCGGGTAACTCCATCGAACGGACAGGTTTCTTCACATCGCGCTATGCTTGCGCGAGCCTCAAATACGGGAGCCGCACGACGATGAATACCACGTTCGCCCCCGGTGGCGCGACACCGGGGCCGGCCGCACCGGCCACCGACATACCGACGTTTCGTTCCATCGCCGCAATCGCGGCCGTGCTGCTCGGCGCGATCATCTCGACGCTGACCTCGCGCATCACGTCGCTCGGGCTCGCCGACGTACGCGGCGCGCTCGGCGTCGGCTTCGACGAGGGCGCGTGGATCAACACCGCGTTCACCGCGTCGCAGATGTTCGTCGGGCCGCTCGCGATCGCGGCGGCCTTCGTGTTCGGCACGCGCCGCGTGCTGCTGGCGGGCGCCGCGGTATTCCTGGCCGTCGAAAGCATGCTGCCGCTGTGCACCGACTTCGGCACGTTCATCGCACTGCAGAGCGTAGCCGGTTTCGCGTCCGGCGTGTTCGTGCCGTTGACCGTCGGGTTCGTCGTCCGCACACTGCCGCCGCGGCTCATTCCGTTCGGCATCGCCGCGTATGCGATGAACCTCGAGATGTCGCTGAACCTGTCGGCGACGCTCGAAGGGTGGTACAGCGAACACCTGAGCTGGCGCTGGCTGTTCTGGCAGAACGCGCTGCTGACCGTGCCGTTCATCGTGTGCCTGATGCTGTCGCTGTCCAACGAACCGGTCAAGCGCTTCGCGTCCGGTATCGACACGCGCGGCATGGTGCTCGGCGCCGGCGGGTTCGCGTGTCTGTGCGTCGCGCTCGACCAGGGCGAACGGCTGTTCTGGTTCCAGTCGCCGCTGATCGTCACGTTGCTGTGTGTCGGCATCGTGATGGTGGCCGCGTTCCTGATCCACGAACTGGCGTCGCGCAGCGCCGGGCTCGATCTCGGCTACCTCGCGCGGCCCAACATCGCGTGGCTGATCGTGCTGGTCGGCCTCGTGCGCTTCACCGTGCTCAACACGAGCTTCATTCCGTCGGCGTTTCTCGCGAGCACCTACGGGCTGCGCCCGCTGCAGATCGGCGACACGCTGCGCTGGATCGCGATCCCGCAGCTGCTGTTCGCGCCATGCGTCGCATGGCTGCTGCAACGCGTCGATCCGCGCCGGCTGATCGTCACCGGCTTCGTGATGGTGGCGTTCGCGTTCGCACTCGGCGCGCGCCTCACGCCCGTGTGGGCCGAACCCGATTTCATCCCGTCGCAGCTGCTGCAGGCATTGGGCCAGACGATGGCGCTCACGTCGGTGATCTTCTTTTTCGGCAAGCACGTGACGGCCGAGCACGCGCTGACGTTCGGCGCGGTCGTGCAGACGACGCGCCTGCTGAGCGGGCAGCTCGGCACGACGTCGATCGCGGTGATCCAGCGCATCATGGAGGCTACCCATTCGAATCTCGTCGGTCTGCATGTCACGCTGTCGGATCCGCAAACGCTGGAGCGGCTGCGGGCCGGCGCGGCGTCGCTGGTCGCGCACGGCGCGACCTTCGCGGCCGGCGACCAGGCGACTTACGCGCTGCTCGACCGGGCGGTTCGCGTCCAGGCGACCACGCTCGCGCTGGCCGACAACTTCCGGGTGGCGATGGCGTTCGCGATCGCGGGCGCGCTGATCGGTTTGCTGCTCAGGCCGGCGCGTACGCCGTGAGCGCCCGCCGCCGCCGCGGCGATCCTGGCGACGGCGCATGCGGCATGCGGAATCGCGTCGGCCTGAAAATTCCTGAAAAATGCTGAAGGGCGCGCCGGCGTGACAGTATGACGGCCGGGCGCGCCGTGTCGCGCGGCTTACGCCTTCAGGAATGCGAGCAGTTCGGCGTTGATCCGTGCGGCATCGACGACGCACATGCCGTGCGAGCCGCCCGGGATCACCTTGAGTTCCGCGTGCTTCACGATCTTCGCGGACAGCCGGGCCGAATCGTCGATCGGCACGATCTGGTCGTCGTCGCCGTGCAGGATCAGCGTCGGCACGTCGATCTTCTTCAGGTCTTCCGTGTAGTCGACCTCGGAGAATTCCTTCACGCACAGGTACTGGCCGTGCACGCCACCCATCATGCCCTGCGCCCAGAACGCATCGATCGTGCCTTGCGACACCTTTGCCTGCGGCCGGTTGAAGCCGAAGAACGGCACCGCGAGATCCTTGTAGAACTGCGAGCGGTTTTCCGCGACGTTCTTGCGGATCCCGTCGAACACGTCCATCGGCAGGCCGCCGGGATTGGTCGCCGACTTCACCATCTGCGGTGGTACGGCGCCGATCAGCACGGCCTTCGCGACGCGCTTCGTGCCGTGCCGGCCGATGTAGTGCGCGACTTCGCCGCCGCCGGTGGAGTGGCCGACGAGCGTGGCTTCGTGCAGGTCGAGCGCATTCATCAGCGCGGCGAGATCGTCGGCATACGTGTCCATGTCGTTGCCCTGCGACGGCTGGCTCGAGCGGCCGTGACCGCGGCGGTCGTGCGCGATCACACGGAAGCCGTGCTGCACGAGGAACAGCATCTGCGAATCCCACGCGTCGGCGCACAGCGGCCAGCCGTGCGAGAACACGACCGGACGGCCGCTGCCCCAGTCCTTGAAGTAAATCTGGGTACCGTCTTTCGTGGTGATCGTATTCATCGTATGGGCTCCTGGATGGGTGGAAGCGGCATGCTTGGGGGCAGCCGCGGCGGCTGCCGGCAGCGCGGCGGCTGCAACGGCGGTCGCGCCGGCGAGCAGCATGTCTCGGCGGCGTGCCGAGGGAACGGCGTCGGTATCTGCGGGACGCATGAAGTCTCCTTGAACGTGCGGTACAACGATGCCGCGTTGGATGGTGGGTTCGGATCTGCCCGCAGGCGGCAATCCAGCGGGCAGCCGGCGTGCGTTCGAGCGGCCGCGCGCAGGCCGGCGCGCGAACGTCGTGAACGAAAGCCGACAGGAGCCTATCCCGCGGCCATGCGCGCTGTACTGAAATCGCGCTGAATTTTCGTGAAGCCGTATGTGGTGCACGCCGCGCGACGCGTGCGCGCACCGGCCAGAAAAATTAAGTCTCGCATCAAGACTCTTCAGCGGCGGCCCGCTATCGTCAGTGTCAGGTCATCCCGTCGCGGGCCGGTGCCGGCTCGCGCGGCGGATGACGATCGCGTAGCGGGCGGGTGCAAGGCATCCGGCCCGCCTCACCTGCCTGGATCTGCCATGGACGCATTCGATCGCTGGGAGCACGTGATGACGCTGCTCGACCCGTCGCCGGCCGCACGCCATTGCGCGCCGTCGCTTGTGCGCGACCCGGACACCGCGCGCCGCCGCCATTGCAACGACGCATCGGCCGCGTCGAGCGGCGGCGTGCGCCGTCGTTGCGCGATCATCGCCGCCGAGCGGCAGACCGATTCGTCGGTCCTGGTGTCTTGGAGCGACCCGACGCGCTGCCGCTACGACGAGCAGCGCTGGATCAGCGCGAAGTCGCGCGCACTCGCGCGCTGCGCGCTGACCGGCACGACGATTCGTCCCGGCGACGCGATCTACAAGCCGCAATGGCGCGGGGCCAAGCGTCCCGCGAACTACCGGGAAGTGATCCTCGCGTCCGAGATGGACCGGTTCATCGGCCGGCTGTCCCGGTCGTGACGGCGGACGCGGTACCCCGTCCGCCGGCCGACGCCGGCGCGCACCGCTTTTTCACCACTGAGGAATCCGTATGAGCACGTTCACGACCCGCGACGGCGTGTCGATTCACTACAAGGACTGGGGCGCCGGGCGCCCGGTCGTGTTCATTCACGGCTGGCCGCTGAACGCGGACATGTGGGACGTCCAGATGCATCACCTCGCGTCGAACGGCCTGCGCGGCATCGCCTACGACCGGCGCGGCTTCGGCCGCTCCGGCCAGCCGTGGACGGGATACGACTACGACACGCTGGCGGACGATCTCGCGACGCTGATCGACACGCTCGGGCTGCACGACGTGACGCTCGTCGGCTTCTCGATGGGCGGCGGCGAGGTGGCCCGCTACATCGGCCGGCACGGCACGCGGCACATCGCGAAAGCCGTGCTGATCGGCTCGGTGACGCCGCTGGTCGCGCGGCGCGACGATCATCCGGACGGTGTCGACGTCGCCGTGTTCGACGGGATTCGCTCGGGCATCGTGGCCGATCGCGCGGCGTTCTACGAGCAATTCTGGCCGCTGTTCACCGGGTCGAACCGGGCCGCTTCGACGATCTCGCGCGCTGCGCTCGACTGGACGTCGTTCATGGCGCTGCAGGCCGGGTTGAAGGGGACACTCGACTGCGTCGGCGCGTTTTCCGAAACCGATTTCCGTGCGGATCTCGACAAGTTCGACGTGCCGACGCTCGTGATTCACGGCGACGACGACCAGACGGCACCGCTCGCGCTCACGGGCGCCGTCACGGCGCGGCGCGTGCCGCACGCGACGCTGAGCATCTACGAGGGCGGCCCGCACGCGTTGTACCTGACGCATGCGCAACGCCTGAACGACGAACTGCTGGCGTTCGCGCGCGCATGATCCGGCGATGGCGGCGGTGACGCGGCCGCACGGGGCCGGCCGGACGGCCGGCTCACTCCGCCCATTTCGACCCGAGCACCAGCCCGCAGAAATTCGTCCGACGATAGTCCGGGTCGCAACGCTCGAGCACGTCGGCGGACACGTTGCCGAACGCGGCAGCGGGGCGATGCGCGGTGCCCGCGGCGAGCGCTTCGAGAAACAGGTCCTTGAAGCAAGGGCCGCGCGGCCATGCGCGCACGATCGCGTCGCGTTCGGACAGGCTCACCTCGTCGAAGTGATGCGCGAAGAGGTCGGTCTCGACGCCGGCGCCGAGCAACGCCGTCAACGGCGTCATGTACGGGTGGATCCCGAACGTCGCATGCAGCGCGATCGCGCGCCAGACTTCCGCCGCGTCGTCGTCGGCGACGCCGTATCCTCGGAGGAATGCGTGCGCCGCATTCGCGCCGTCGATCTCGAAGCGCCGGCGCGAATGCCGGTAGCGCTCCGTCAAGCCGAAGTGATGGAACAGCGCGGCGACGTACAGCAGCTCGGCGTTGAACGCGATGCCGCGACGCAGCCCGATGATCGATGCAAACGCGAACACGCGCATCGCGTGCCGGAACAGCAGTTCCGGTTCGCACGCGCGTACGGTGTCGGCGGCGTCCCGTGCGAGCGGGGCGTCGGGAATCCTGATGCCGGCGATACGGTTGCCCATGGTCGTGTTCCTCACGGCGTGGTGAAAGTCGCTCGACGCTGGCGCCATCGACCCATCGTTGCGCGCCGCGCCGCTGAATGTCCTGAGCGGCGCCTGAATCGTTATGAACGGAAAATCCGACCGACCGCCGCCCGCGAAATCGGTTACACCACGTTTGGCATGTCTTTTTTACCCGGTCTTATCCGCAAACCAGGCGTGCGGTTATATTTAATTGATGAGTCGAAGAAGTTAATTCCGGCAAATCGCAGGTTTTATCCTACGAAACAGATTCATGGATGAATCACTGTTTCGCGTGCAGTGAGCGCGGGATGCCGCACCGCACCGGGGCAGCGGCGCCCGCACGTGGAGACGCCGGGGAAATCGTGGTTTTCATCGATTCAAAAAATTTGCTCAATAGCTTCTGATAATTTGAATCATCTCAAGAGGCAAATGCCGTAGCATGAGCGTCCAATCGATGTCATTTTTGACAGGGCATCGATGCACGCTATCGATTGAAAATTCTCATGATCCGAATTGGAACGCTACACGTATTTCTTGACAGGCGTGAAATTCGCTCGAACGGCAAACTGCTGCGTATCGGCAGTCGCGCATTCGAAATTCTCGAACTCCTGATTCGGGCAAACGGCGCCCTGGTCTCGAAAGACGAGATCATGCAGCGCGTGTGGCCGCACACGGTCGTGGAGGAAAACAACCTGCAGGTGCACGTCGCCGCGTTGCGCAAGGCGCTCGCCGACGATCGCAACCTGATCGTGACGGTGCCGGGGCGCGGCTATCGGCTGGTCGGCGGCCGGGCCGAGGTCGCGGCCCCCGTGCGCGCTGTGACATCGCGGCTGACGGCCGCGCCGACCGCGCTCGTCGGCCGCGAGCAGACCGTCGCCGAGGTGCTGGCGGCGCTCGACACCGCGCGCGTCGTGACGCTGGTCGGGGCGGGCGGCATCGGCAAGACGCGGGTTGCGCTCGAAGCGGCCATGCGCGCCGAAGCCAGTTTTCCGGACGGCGCCGCGTTCGTGTCGCTGGCCACGGTCGCCTGTCCGCAATTCGTGCCCGACGCACTGGCGGCGGCGTTCGGCATCGCACAGTCCGCCGGATCGCTGACGCTCGAGGCGGTGCTGGCCAGCGTCGCGAACCGCCGGATGTTGCTGGTGCTGGACAATTGCGAGCATCTGCTCGACGCGGCCGCGCGGATCGCGAGCGCGCTGACCGAATCCGACGCCGGCTTGCGCGTCCTCGCGACCAGCCGCGAGGCGCTGCGTATCCAGGGCGAGCGGCTGTGTCCGATCCCGCCGCTCGAGGTGCCGCGCGAAGGTGCCGACGATGCCGAAACGCTGGGCGCGAGCGCGGTGCAGCTGTTCTCGGCGCGTGTGCAGGCCGCCGATCCGCGTTTCCCGCTCGACGAACGCAGCGTGTCGCTGATGGCATCGGTGTGCCGGCGCCTCGACGGCCTGCCGCTCGCGATCGAACTGGCCGCGGCCCGCGCGGCCGTGCTCGGCATAGACGTGCTGGCCGCGCATCTCGACGACCATTTCCGGTTGCTGACCGGCGGGTTTCGCACGGCGCTGCCGCGTCATCAGACGCTGCAGGCGATGTACGACTGGAGCTACCGCCTGCTCGGCGATGCGGAGCGCTTGCTGTTGCGATGGCTCGGCGTATTCCGCGACACCTTCTCGATCGACGCGGTGCGGGAGATCGTCGGGGCCACGCGGCTGGCCGATGCGGACCTGCTCGACACGATCGCCGGCCTCGTGTCGAAGTCGCTGCTGAGTCTCGAAAGCGCGCACGGCGCACCGCGTTACCGTCTGCTGACGACGACGCGTGCGTACGCGCTGCAGCAGCTCGAGAACAACGGCGAATGCGCGGCCGCCGCCCGCGCTCACGCGAACTACTTCCACACGCTGTTCCGGCTCGCGCCGGTAGACGACGGCGGGCCGCTCGCCGAATCGCGGCTCGACGTGATCCGGCGCGAGCTCGGCAACCTGCGCGCGGCGCTCGACTGGGCGTTTTCGCCGAACGGCGATGCGGAGATCGGCATCGCGCTGGCGGCCGTGGCGGTGCCGTGCCTGTTCGACCTGTCGCTGGTCGACGAATGTCGCGAACGCGCGCGCGCGGCGCTCGATTCGATGCGCGACATGGACGAGACGCGCACGCGCGACGACGCGCGCGTGCGTCTGCTGGCCGCGTATGCGGCAGCGCTTGCCCATACCGCCGGGTCAACGCAGGTCGCGCACGACGCGTGGTCGGAAGTGCACGCGCTCGGGTTCGACACGGGCGAGAGCGAGCTGCCGCCGCGCGAATCGTAGCGGCGCGCGGCCGTCGCGGCTTCAGAACGTTTCAGGCTGAACACATGACCGGGCCGGCCGGTGCGTCTACATTGATCGGACGCACGGATCGTCGGCGATACGCGGGCAGGCGGGCACGCCACCGGCGCGCGCTGCGGCGACGCGCGGTCGCGACGCCGCTGAACGCCGGCGCGGGGCGGCGGTCGCCACACGTGCGGCCGAGGCGGCTTCGCGCGTCATCGAACGACTACCGCATGAAACCTGTCCAGTCCGACCTTTCGCGCCACGATTCGCCGCCCGCGGCCACACGCCGGATCGGGCGGTCGGCGATGTGCGTGCGCGGGTTCCGCGCGCGTCGTGTGTCACGCTTTCCGCCCGCTCCATCATGCTGAACCTTTCCGCCACGGTCGCTTACGGCGCACCGATCGTCATTGCCGATCTCGTCGCATGGCGGTTGCTCGGGCCCGGCCGTTCGACGGCGAAGGCGATAGGACGCTGCGCGTCGTTCGCCGCGCTGACCTATGTACTGTTCGCGACCGGCGTGAGCCCGCTCGCGGTGCCGCCGTCGCCCGACCGGCTCGACCGGCTGGCGATCCAGGTGATCGGGGTCGCGTGGTGGCTGCAGTGCGCGCTCGTGTTCAGCCTGATGCTCGACCATCTGCTGCTGCCGCGCGCGTGGCGCACCCAGCGGCTGTTTCACGACATCGCCGCCGGCGCCGTGTTCGGCGCGGCCGCAGTGGCTGCGCTCGGCTATGTGCTGGGCCTGCCGCTGAGCGGGCTGGTCGCGACGTCGGGTGCGGTGGCCGTGATCCTCGGGCTGGCCGTCCAGAACACGCTGAACGACGTGTTCTCCGGCCTCGTGCTGAATACCACCCAGCCGTTCCGGCTCGGCGACACGGTGGCCATCGGCGAGCTGGAAGGGCGCATCGTGGAAAGCAACTGGCGCGCGACCAAGCTGATCGACGGCCTCGGCAACCTGGTCGTCGTGCCGAACAGCACGGCGGCGAAGACGACGATCGTCAACCTGAGCGAACCCGAGAACGTGCACGGCGTGACGTTGACGATCGAGATCGATCCGGAAGTGCGGCCGGCCATCGTCGTCGATGCGCTCGACCGCGCCGCCGCCAGCTCGCTGGATGTGCTGACCCGTCCCGCACCGGTTTCGGTCGTCAAGGCCTTCCGTACCAATTCCGTCGAATACGAGCTCGTCTGCTACGTCGATGCGCTGCAGAAGAAGATCGCCGTGCGCAACCAACTCTACGACCTGGCCCACCGGCACCTGGCCGCCGCGGACATCGCGTTGCGCCCGCTGGGCGGGACGGCCGCGACGCGCCGGCCGGTGTCGCGCGGGCAACGGCTGCTGCGCGCGGTCGAACTCTTCCGGCAGCTCGGCGACGACGATCTGGCGGTGCTCGCCGATGCGCTCGCGTCACGCGTGTTTCACAAAGGGGACGTGATCTATGCGTCGAATGCCGATACGCGCCTGCTGACGATCGTCGGGGCCGGCGTCGCGTCGGTGTTCGTGCCGGGCGCGGCGGGGGACATCGAGGTCAGGCGGATGGCGCCGGGCGACGCGATCGGCCAGTCCGTCGTGCTGGCCGGCACGCAACTGCATGCGAGCGTCCATGCGGTGACGACGGTGACGGCGTTTCAGCTGAGCAGCGGCGACCTGTCGCCGCTGATCGCGCGCAAGCCCGAGCTCGGGCGGCTGATGTGCGAATCGCTGTCCGAACACATCGCGACCGAGGAGAAGATGATGATCCCGCCGGCCGCGAGTGCGCATGCGTCGTTCAAACTGATCGAGTGGCTCGAGAAGGAGATGAAGCGTCTGCACGATTCGTTCGGCTGATGCGGGGCGGTTGCCTGCGACCGGGCCGCGGGCGGCGGCATCAGACGAGCGCGGTAAACCGGTCGACGAGATCGGGTTGATCGAGCTGGTCGACCCACCAGTGCAGCGCGCGTCCGGCTTCGTCGCCGCGCCACGCGAGATAGCACTGCGTCGTGTCGCGCATGCCGGTCACCTCGCGTGCGACGAGCTTGCCCTGCGCGATCGCGCGTGCCGCGATGCAATCCGGGAGCGTTCCCACCGCGAGCCCTTCGCACTGCGCGGCCAGTTTCGCGGCGAGGGTCGGGACCGCGAGATACGGCTGCCCGGCATCGATCGCGACCGAGCGCGGCTGCAGCTCGCGCGACGTATCGCTGATCACGGCGCCGCGATACTCGACGACGGACGCCATCGACAGCGGTTCGGGCAATGCCGCGAGCGGATGGGTGGGGGCGACGGCGAATACATGCCGGAGCGAGCCGATCGGCCGTGCGACGATGTCCGGCAGTTCAGGCGGCTCGCCCGCCGCGCCGACGACGAGATCCGCGCGCCGCGAAATCAGCGCATCCCAGGTGCCGCCGAGGACTTCGGTGGACAGGCGCAGCCGCGTGTCCATCTCGAGCCCGTAGAACGCATGCACGTATGGCCACAATGCCTCGAAGGGCAGGATCTCGTCGATGCAGATGCGCACCTCGGTTTCCCAGCCTTGCTGCGCGCGCTGCGCCTTCAGTTCAAGCTGCTCGGCCGCATGCAGGAGCCGGCGGCCTTCCTCGACGACCACGCGCCCCGCGTGCGTGAGCTTCGCGCGGCGTCCGCTGCGGTCGAACAGCGCGACGCCGAGATCGCTTTCGAGCTTTTGCACGAGATAGGTCAGCGCGGACGGTACGCGGTGCAGCAACTCGGCGGCCTCGGCGAACGTGCCGGTGCGGTCGATCGCGTCCAGTGCCTCGAGCGCTTCGAATGACAGCTTCATGATGAATTCCACGGGGGCATCGGGCTGTCATGTTATCGCCAAGCACGCCCGGCTCCAACACGATTCACGACAATTCAGCCGCGTACGCGATCGGAGCGCCCTCGATCGGCGCGCATCAGGCCGGCGTCGACGGCCCTTTCTTCGCGGCGGCCCGGGTGGCCTGCGCACCGGGCAGCGTGCCGAACATGTGCTGGCCGCACTTCGCGTCGCTCCACGCGGTTTTCAGCTGGATCCCGGACAGCACGCGGCGTGCGACCGGCAGGATCTGTTCGCCGGCGAGGATGCCCAGCAGGCCGGCCAATGCGACGGTGGGCGGCGCCGGCGATGCAACCCCGATCAGCGCGTAGACGACGCCCGCGAGGATGCCGGCCAATAACGATGCAATATAGGACGTCATGATTCGAATAAGGGAAATGACAACCGTGTGAAAAATACGGATAAATACCGATCGGTCGATGATCGGAAAATCAATTTGGAGCGTAGCAGGTCTGCTCCGGAGGCGCGTATTTAATTCGGCGGTTTTAAGATCTTTTAAGGCCTGAATTTAGGGTTTTTATTAATCAAATCGATTAATTGGCGCTACGATGAATTCGCGTGTTGAATGACACCGGCTGGTAGGCGAACCTCCCGTCACAGCGCAGTGGGCGCCTCCCGGTTGGCCGGTGAGGCTGGCTCTCTCTTTTCCCGCGTCAAAGGATATGACCGCCATGAGCAATCCGAAACTTGAAGTACTCACTCCCCACAACAGCCAGATCATCTTCATCGATCAGCAGCCGCAGATGGCGTTCGGCGTGCAGTCGATCGACCGCCAGGTACTGAAGAACAACGTCGTCGGGCTCGCGAAGGCCGCGAAGGTGTTCAACATCCCGACCACGATCACGACGGTCGAGAGCGACAGCTTCTCGGGTTACACCTACCCCGAACTGCTCGACGTGTTCCCGAACCAGAAGACGCTCGAACGTACGTCGATGAACTCGTGGGACGACCAGAAGGTACGCGACGCGCTGGCCGCGAACGGCCGCAAGAAGGTGGTCGTGTCGGGCCTGTGGACGGAGGTCTGCAACACGACGTTCGCGCTCTGCGCGATGCTCGAAGGCGACTACGAGATCTACATGGTCGCCGATGCGTCGGGCGGCACGTCGAAGGACGCGCACGACTTCGCGATGCAGCGGATGGTGCAGGCCGGCGTCGTGCCGGTGACCTGGCAGCAGGTGCTGCTCGAATGGCAGCGCGACTGGGCGCACCGCGAGACCTATGACGCTGTGATGGCGATCGCGAAGGAACACTCGGGCGCGTACGGGATGGGTGTCGACTACGCGTACACGATGGTCCACAAGGCTGCACCGCGCACGGTGACGCCGCACGAGTCGATTCCGCCGGTTCCGGCGAAGTAATCGCGGGCAGTTGCGACTGCCCGTGCCGATGCCGCGTGTTCTGCACGAATACGCGCCATCGGCTCCATGAAAATCGCGGGCGGCTGCCGTGACTGCCTCACGGATGTCGCCCGCGCCTGTTTTCCAGGACGTAAAGCCTGCATTTCAACCTGACCGGGACATTGATCGTATGGAACCTTATCTGGTTTCCCTTGGCGCGGGTTTGCTGATCGGCGTGATCTACAGCGCGATCAAGGTCCGTTCTCCGGCACCGCCGCTGATTGCCCTTGTCGGGTTGCTCGGCATGGTGATCGGCGTGCAGGCCATTCCCGCCGTCAAACAGCTTTTTGGCTTCTGATCGATACGAGGTGACGCACATGACCGCAACCGAGTCCCAACCGGATCTGATCCTTCACAACGGAAGGTTCACGACCCTCGACCGCGCGAACCCCGTCGCGAGCGCCGTCGCAATCAAGGACGGCCGCTTCGTCGCGGTCGGCCACGACGCGGACGTGATGCCGCTCGCGGGCCGCGCGACGAAGGTCGTCGATCTCGAGGGCCGCGGCGCGCTGCCGGGCCTGATCGACAACCACTGCCACGTGATTCGCGGCGGCCTGAACTACAACATGGAACTGCGTTGGGACGGCGTGCCGTCGCTCGCGCTTGCAATGGACATGCTCAAGCGGCAGGTGGCGATCACGCCCGCGCCGCAATGGGTGCGCGTGGTCGGCGGCTTCACCGAGCACCAGTTCGCCGAGAAGCGCCTGCCGACGATCGACGAACTCAACGCGGCCGCGCCCGATACGCCGGTGTTCATCCTGCACCTGTACGATCGCGCGCTGCTGAACGCGGCCGCGCTGCGCGTGGTCGGCTACACGAAGGACACGCCGGAGCCGCCGGGCGGCACGATCCTGCGCGATGCCGCGGGCAACCCGACCGGGCTGCTGCTCGCGAACCCGAACGCGACGATCCTGTACGCGACGCTCGCGAAGGGGCCCAAGCTGCCGTTCGAATACCAGTACAACTCGACGCGCCACTTCATGCGCGAACTGAACCGTCTCGGCGTGACCGGCGTGATCGACGCGGGCGGCGGCTCGCAGAACTATCCGGACGACTACGAGGTGATCCGCAAGCTGCACGACGCGGGCGAGATGACGATCCGGATCGCGTACAACCTGTTCACGCAGAAGCCGAACGCCGAGAAGGAAGACTTCGTGAACTGGACGAAGAGCACGAAGTATCACGACGGCACCGACTACTTCCGCAACAACGGCGCGGGCGAAATGCTGGTGTTCTCGGCGGCCGACTTCGAGGACTTCCGCGTCGCGCGTCCGGACCTGCCGGCGCAGATGGAAGACGATCTCGAGGGCGTCGTGCGCGTGCTCGCGCAGAACCGCTGGCCGTGGCGCATGCATGCGACGTACGACGAAACGATCAGCCGCGCGCTCGACGTGTTCGAGAAGGTGAACAAGGACATCCCGCTCGAAGGGCTGAACTGGTTCTTCGATCACGCGGAAACCATCACCGAAAAGTCGATGGATCGTATCGCGGCGCTGGGCGGCGGCATCGCGGTGCAGCACCGGATGGCGTACCAGGGCGAATACTTCGTCGAGCGTTACGGCGCGCAGGCGGCCGAAGCGACGCCGCCGGTCGCGAAGATGCTGTCGAAGGGCCTCAAGGTGTCCGCCGGCACCGACGCGACGCGCGTGGCGTCGTACAACCCGTGGGTGTCGCTGTCCTGGCTCGTGACGGGCAAGACGATCGGTGGCTTGCGCATGTATCCGCAGCGCAACCTGCTCGATCGCGAGACCGCGCTGCGCATGTGGACCGAATACGTGACGTGGTTCTCGAACGAGGTCGGCAAGAAAGGGCGGATCGCGGTCGGGCAGCTGGCGGACGTGGTCGTGCCGGATCGCGACTTCTTCGCGTGCGCGGAGGACGACATCGCGGGCACGACCGCGTTGCTGACGGTGGTCGGCGGCCGGATCGTGTGGGGCGCGGGCCCGTTCGCGTCGCATGACGCGCCGATTCCGCCCGCGATGCCGGACTGGTCGCCGGTGCGCGAGTACGGCGGCTACGGCGGCTGGGGCGCGACGCAGCGCAGCGGCGCACCGCTGCAACGCGCGGCAGCCGCCGCCGCGATGTGCGGCTGCGCGAATGCGTGCAACGTGCACCAGCATGCGCACGCGAGCGCGTGGGGCAGCACATTGCCGACGTCGGACGCGAAGGGCTTCTGGGGCGCGTTCGGCTGTTCCTGCTGGGCGGTCTGACATGGCGACGACAACCGGCCGGTACAGCCCCGCGTGGATTCGTGCGCTGCTCGCGCAGCCGTGGATCGGCGCGCTGGTTCGACTTGCACTCGTGTCCGCCTTTCTGATCGGCGGGATCAACAAGGCGATGCACTTCGACGCAGCAATCGCGGAGCAGGCGCATTTCGGTTTGCACCCGCCCGCGTTGTGGGCTGCACTGGCGGTCGTCGTCGAGATCGGCGGCTCGCTGTGCATCGTGTTTCGCCGCTTCACGTGGCTCGGCGCCGGC